>JBEIQP010000046.1:0-21884 GCA_040376455.1 Planctomycetaceae bacterium
CTACGACGAGGAGGTGGCGGTGCTGACGGAGAGTCTGACGAGCCTGATGGAGCCGCTGCTGATCATCTTCCTGGGCGGCGCCGTCGGCTTCATCGTGATCGCCCTGTTCATGCCGCTCATCAAACTGATCAACGACCTGTCATGAACACCACATCCATCCAACCCGTCGCGTGTGCTCCCGCCCGGCTGGGCGGGGAGGGCGGAGCTGGCTCCGCTCGTGCGGGCAGGGGGGAGAGGCGGCGCGGGCACGGCCCGCGGGCCTTCACGCTCGTCGAGCTCCTCGTCGTCATCTCGATCATCGTCGTCCTGATGAGCATGGTCGGGGCGGCGGTGGGGGCGGCCCGCGGCAAGCAGCGGAAAATGGCGACGGCGGCCGTGATCACGAGCCTGAGTGCGATCATTCAGCAGCAGTATTCGTCGTACGCGTCGAGAAGCGTCGCCGGGGCGGCGTCGCCCGATGACCGGGTCACCGCCCTCCGCCGCTTGATCAGCGGCGACCTGCCCGATAATTGGGCCGATGTCAGGACCATGAAGAGCAATCCCGGCCAGTTCACCTCCGGGCCGCAGCGAGCGTACGTCGCGGTATGCGATGCGTTGAATCCCACCGACTCCTATGCCGATGCCGAATGCCTCTTCATGATCGTGATGCAGGGCGGGGTGGCGGATTGCGTCACATGCGGCGATCTGAAGGGCGCCAAGCGGGGAGATGCCGACGCTGATGGCGCGCTCGAGTTTTGGGATTCCTGGGGCAACCCGATCCGCTTCGTCCTGTGGCCCGCGGCGTTCGAACTCCCTCCCGGCACCCGGTTCTTTTCCACGACACTCCCCTTCGCCGCTTCGATCCCCGCACCCGCGCCGGGGGGCGTCATGCGGCCGCTGATTTTTTCCGCGGGCCCCGACGGCAAGGGAGCCACTGCCGTCAACGCCGGGGGAAGTCTGGGCACCGCCGGAATTCCGACCGATCTCGGCGGCTTCGGACCGGACGACGAGGATGGGTCCAGTGGCGTCGATAGGCGTCCGGACAACATCACCAACTTCGACGTGGAGATCAGCAGATGAAACGCCGTCGCGCTGCGTTTACGCTGGTCGAACTCCTCGTCGTGATGGCGATTTGTGCGGTCCTCATGACGCTGGTTCTCACCGGTGCCCGGCCCAGCCAAAGAGGTCAGGTGAAGCAGGCGGCACAGTCGCTCGCCTCGGTTCTTCTCGGAGCCCAATCGCGGGCGCTTGGGAAGCCCGCGGGTGCGGCGATCGTCCTGGAGTCGAGCGGCGTGTTTTCGGCGACGGTTGCCGATGCGTTTCCGCCACCGTTGATCGAAGGGGGCGTCACTTCCGGCATGCCACCGGCCCAACTCGATGCCGCGTTCGCGACCGTCAGCCTGACGCCCTTCAACGGGGTCACCGACCTGTCGCAAGGCTACAAGATTCAGTTCGTGCTCCCGGGGGCCGCCACGGCCGTTTCGCCATGGATGGCCTTCGATCCCGCATCGAGCAAGGTTTCGTTTCGCGGGGCGGATGCACAGACCACCCAGAATACGATCTGGCCCCAGTCGCAATCCGGTCTCAACGCCCGCATTGCCTGTTATCCGACCTCGCGGCAGGCCGCGTACACCTTCCCCAAGGCGGCTGCGATCGATTTGCGGTACAGCGGGGTCGGCGAGGATCCGCCGTGGGGGCGGCTCGACGCCGCCGGACCGATCGTGCTGGCGTACGGCATGATCGGTGAAGTCGATGCCCTGATGAAAATCAACTCTCGGACGGACCTGCCGATCACGCCGGTGTCGCCTGTGTATCTGCTGGTGGCCTCGACGGACGACATCGAGGCCAATACGTCGCTGGTGAAGGCGACGTCGTTGTGGGTCGTCGTCCAACCGCAGACCGGCCGCGTGACGATTTCGTCCAACGTGCCTCAGACCGGCACCGACGCCACGGCCCTCCGTGCCGCTCGGGCGAGCGCCCGGGCCGGATTGCCGATCGGAAAGTGAGTGATCCATGGTGCTGAGCATGAGCGGAACCAACGTGCCTAGATGCACTCCCCTGCGCCTCGCCGCCCGCCCGGATCGGGCCGGGCTCACGCTGCTGGAGGTGCTGATCGCCTGTGGTGTGCTTGCGCTCGGCCTGGCCAGCGTGGCGGCGCTCGTGCCCGTGGCGGCGTCGCGGCTGGGGCAGGCGTCGCTCGAGGATCGCGTCGGCGTGGTGTCGGCAAACGCCTACGCGGAGGTCATGAATCGGGGCCTTGTTTCCGCACGGATCTTCGTCGATGCCACGAAGCCGGCCGTCTTCGGCAAGGTGTTGCCCGGAGTGACGGCTGCCGGGGTCGCGGTCGCCAACGTCTCAGGCCTGATCGAGCCGTCGCGAAGCTTCCTGCTGGAAGACGAGGTCGTGTACGGTGGGTCGGAGAGGCATTCGTCGTGGGGTTTTCTCAAGGCACGCGGCCTCGTCAATTCCTTTCTCTCGAGCGGGATTCGCGAATTCAGGCAGGCGCTTTGCTGGGGGGCGATGCTGACTCCGGAGGCGTTTCCCGCCGCCCCCGGTGGGGCGGCCACGTTGAACATCGCGGTCTTTCGCAAAGACGAGGTGGCCCAAACTCCTTTGAATCTCGTTCAACGGGGGCAGATGTATGTCAGTCGGGAAGGTGGAAGCACGCTCTTGCGTGGCTGTTCGTATGTGCTCGCCTTGCCCGAAACCGGATCGGGGCCGCCCCGGTGGTATCGGATCAATTCATCGTGGAGCGACGAGAAAACGGGCGAGGTTTTCGTGGTGTTCGCCGACCCGTCGTTCGGTGGCTTCGCCGGGTCCTCACCGCGCGTGGTCGGTTTCGAGGGCCTGGTGCGGGTCGAGCAGTATCCCGTGACGCTCGAATAATCCGAGGTGTGCACCCCATGACGACTTTTTTCCACCACCGATCCGCGGAACGTCGTGGCGTGATGCTGCTGCTGGCGCTCGGCATGCTGACGCTGTTTGTGATGATGGGGGCGGTGCTGGTCGTGCTCGCCACCCGGGCCCGGACGGCCTCACGAGCCTTTGCCGAGGCCGTCGGCACGATGGATTCCGGTGGAACGCAGTCGTCCGCCGTGCTGGACGAGGCGCTGATGCTGCTGCTCCGCGGCTCGAAGGCCCCGCCGGCGTCGATGTCCGAGAGCATCCTCGGGGACAAATACGGGGCGCCGACGACGGCCACGGTGACGGGGCTCGCGTTTTACTCCAACACCGTCCTCCGGCCCGGCTCGCTACTCACGGCCTCGCTCTCGAACCTCGCGCCGGCGATTACCCATCCGTGCGAGTTGAACGGCCGGATTCTGACGCTCAGGCCAAGTCCCGGCGATGGAGATGTCGCCAGTTACCGGATTCTCCGCGCGACGGGCAACGGCTCGACGTTCACGGTCTACCTCGCCAACTTGCCGACGAATCGCGCCACCGTCCTCCCGAGAACCACCTGCCAGGCGGTGGTCAACGGTCGCGAGTTTCTGGACGAGCCGTACGATGCATTCGCCATCGATCCGTGGCTGGCCCGCGTTGAACTCACGGATTCCCGGGTGACCCGGGTCTGGCCCTCCTTCGCGGCCGATTTGCCGGCGGTGGTCGATAACGACGGCGACGGCGTGGCGGACGGTGCGTGGGTTTCGGGCGTGCTGCCCGGTCGCCGGTCGCCGCGGGGGGGCACGCTGCGATACGACGTGTCGTACCACGTGCTCGACCTCGATGGGCGAATCAACCTCAACGCCCATGGCACGTTGACGCCCACCATGGCCGCTGCGGACTGGACGCCGGCGCCCGCGGTGCCGGTTGGGCTCGGGTATGGCCCGGCCGACATCGACGCCTCCCGGTTGCTTGCCGCCGGGCCCAATGCGACGGCGGTGCCCGGCTATCCATCGGCGCTCTGGAGCAACGTCCTGGTTGCCGGCACCGGCACGACCACGATCCTGCCGACGGCCGACCAGCGGCTGCCAAGGCCGCGGCTCGGTGCGGCGGTGGAAGGCCGGTATGGCGTGGGTGGCAGGCCCGGAAGAACGGGCGCCACGACCAGTGCGCAGGAGTATTGGTCGCTCGTGGGCGCGGCGTCGAAAGATGGAGCATCGCCGACCGACCTGCAGGGCCGGGTCAAGATGTCGATCACGCCGGCAACGAGCGGCGTGCCGACGCTGAATTTTTACACGCCCGACCGCTCCACGAACGACCTGGTCGAGTCGCCCTACGCCCTGCGGTTGGACGCCGATTCGGCCTTGGGCGCGGTCGTCCGGCAACCGGCCGCCCAGGCCACGACACCCCCGGCCGACAATCCCTTCACGGTTTCGGAACTGGAGCGAGTGCTCCGGCAATTCGACACCGACACCGCCATCCTGCCGCAGCGGCTCGCGATGCTGCTCGAGGGCCGTGCCCAACGCCTCCGGATGTCGGTGACGACCGATTCCTGGGATACGCCCGCCATGGCCGGCACGGCGATGCGCAGGGTCCAAGACTACATGCTACGGCTTCCGGCCCCCACGTCTCCCGCGCCCTCCGTCGGGGCGGGGGCGGCCGTGTACGGAGTATTTTCCCCGGACGTCACGGCCGGGCTGCGGTTCGACATCAACCGGCCCATCGACGTCGATGCCACGCTCACCGCATCACTCAAGCAAAAGTACTGCCAGCATCTCTTCGCGCTGTTGGTGGCCCTCGGTCGCCCGGCCGACGCGGAGACGGCCCAATGGGCGGCCAACGTGTGCGATTTCCGCGATCCGGATTCGACGATGACGATGTTCCGTTACGACACGAACCTGCTCGACGGCTGGTCGGTCGATACCTCCTCGCCGATCGTGTTCGGTGCCGAGCGTCCGGAGGTGGTCATCACCGAATCCAGGTCCTGGACGGGCCGCTTGTTCGTGGCGCTCCACCATCCTTGGAACACGGCCGCCGCGGACCGCGCTAGCGCGTTGCCGGGCACCGTGAAGCCGCCCGAGAGCATCGACCCGAATCTCGCCGCAGGCAACTTGTCCACGAACGGCTGGAACAACCTGCAACTGGCCAAGAAAAATCTTGCCGGCGACTCGATCTGGCAACTCCGGGTCAACGACATCCCGGTGGTTGCGTTTGGAGACACGAGTTCCCCCGACACATCGCTCGCCCCCGGGGGCTATCTCTGCGTCCAGACGGCGGAGGAATCCGGAGTGTCGCCGACCGACATGCCGAAACTCACGGTCGCGACGCTCGCCCCGGGGGCGGCCGGCCCCGGGAAGGTGAGCCTCTGGAGGCTTGCGAATCCCACCGCGGCCAACCAGCAGGACGTGGCGCAGAGCAGCTACAATCCGTACGTGAAAGTGGACGAGGCGACGCTGGACGTCGCGGTGGACAAGGCCACTTCCACCGTGCAGATGCGGAACAAGAGCGGGGGGGCCGCCGCCTTCTGGAAACAGGTCTTCAGCGGGGATGGGGATCGTGTCCTGCGGAAGCATTCCAGGCCGGCCGCCTGGTTTCACTGGCCCAACAGGCCGTTCGTGGGCATCGCCGAAGTGGCGCTCGTGCCGACCGGCGACGCCTCCGGGATGCTCGTGAATTACGCCATGCCCACTGCGACACAGTCGCCCGCCTCGCCGATGACGGATCCATCCGGGTGGCTGCTCGACGCCGTCTACGTGCCCTCGCGATTCGCCGGCACCGCGGTCGAAATCGGCCAGCAGCCCGATGGGAGTAACCTGCTGCTGGTCGCGGCGGCCAATCTCGAGGGCGTGTGCACGACGCGGCTGCCGCGGTGGCGGGAACCGGGCCGAGTCAACGTGAACACGATCGCCTCCAACATCGGCAACAGCACCCTGTCGTTTCTTGACGACGGTGTGTGGAAGGCCGTGTCCGGCGACGCCGCTCCTGCGGCCAACCCGTTCGCCACGGGCCGCGGCCAGTCGGCGGCCGCGGGCGATGCCGCCGATTCGTTCACGGAATTGCTCGCGCTCGACCGCACCCCCGACCGACGCCCCTTTGCGGAGTCCACCTCCGGGACCCGCGGCGACAATGCGTTTTTTACCGCAGCCACGGCGATCCGGCTGTCGAATGCGGCCACGATCCGCTCCCACGTCTTCGCGGTGTGGATCACGGTTCGCACCACCGACGACTCGGCCGATCCGCTCCCCACCACGACGCGACGGATGTTCGCCATCGTCGATCGATCGGTGCCGGTCGGCTACAGCCCGGGCGAGAACCTCAACGCCCGCGAGGCGATCCGCCTGCAACGCTTTCTGGAGTGACCCGATGAATGCCCCGCCTCGCTCTCGCAGCACCTGGAGCGGTCTCCGCGTCGGCGCGACCATCGCGCGACGCGGGTTCACGCTGACCGAACTGCTCGTCGCGATGACGATCGCGCTGGCTGTGATGGCGGTGGTCGCCTCGCTGTTCAACACGTTTGGCCGTGGCCTGGCGCAGAGCCAGGCCACGGTCGATCGGTCGGCTCGGATGCGAAGTGCGGCATGGAAACTGCGGCAGGACCTGACGGGGGCCACGGTCGATCTCGTGCCGTGGACGAGGCCCGAGTCCGATTCGGGCTACTTCGAGTTGATCGAGGGACCGCGGAAGGATCTCTTCGCGGAGAACGGCACGGTCGTTCTCGAGGCCGACACCGACGACGTGCTGCTCTTTACCACGCGATCGGCCGGGGATCGGTTCGTGGGCCGCTACGCGGGCGGCACGATCGAGTCGCCCTGCGCCGAAGTGGCCTGGTTCTGCCGGCCGATGCAACCGCAGCCGGAGATCGACGGCCTGATGCGCGGGGGTGACCCGATGTACAAGGTGTACACGCTTCGACGCCGGCAGTTGCTGGTGGCGAGCCACGTCGGCGTGGAACCGTTTCAGTCGGGGAACAACTCGACCTCCGGCGGCCTGACGACGGTTCAGCAGACGTACGACATCTCGCTTCGGGCGGACGGAGCGGTGCTCAGGCCCAACTCGCTTGGCGACCTCACCAAGCGGGAGAACCGCTTCCTGCGGGCGGGGGCGTTTCCCCATGCCTTTCTGTTGACCGGCACGGCCCTGTCGGGCAACGCGGGCGTGGCGGGCGCCACCTTCGACGGCACCACTCGGGCGGGCGAGGATGTCGTGTTGGACAATGTCCTGTCGTTCGACGTGCGGGTGTTCGACCCGCAGGCCAAGGCCGGAACCGACGGCGTGCTGCCGGGCGACCTCTCCTACGTGCCGCCGACGAACGGGCCGGCCGGGGCCTACGTCGATCTCGGCTGGGGGGGCACGTTCAAGCCGGCAGATTCATGGGTTGTGCCGGCAAACACGACGTTTACGCCTCCGGCCTCGCTTGCGGCAGCCGCGGCCTACCCTCCCGTCGGCGCGACGGCCTTTCAGGCGGGGGGCAAGCGTGTTTCCGCCAATGCGAGCCTCACCGACTCGGTGGAGTCGCGGACGTACGACACGTGGAGCCTGCATTACGAGTTCAACGGCGTCGATGACGACGGTGACGGACGGATCGACGAAGGCACCAACGGGATCGACGACAACGCCGACGATCTTCCGGACGATCCGGCGGAGAGCGAGACTTCGCCCCCTTACCCGGTGCCGCTGCGGGGGATCGAGGTGCGAATCCGCTGTTACGAGCCACTGAGCGGCCAGATCCGGCAGATCACGGTCCGCCACACGTTCGTGGGCCGCTGACGTATACTTGGGTTGGATTTCAAAACGGCTTCAGGAGCTATCGCCATGATCCGTCGTAGCCTGATTCGTGCCAGTTTCCCGCGCGAGGCCTTTACGCTCGTGGAACTGCTGGTCGTGATCGCGATCATCGCGATCCTCATAGCCTTGGTGATGCCGGCCGTGCAGGCGGCCCGTGAGGCGGGGCGGCGGACGGTGTGCCTGAACAACGAATACCAGACGGCGTTTGGGCTGATCCAGTTTAGCGAAACCAACGGATTCATCCCGGGCTGGAAAAACGCGGCACCGGCAAACCGAGTGAGCGGCCGGGCAGGCACGACGGCGATGACGTGGGCGATGGCGGTGCTGCCCTATATCCAGAAAAAGGACGTCTACGAGAACTGGTTTTTCGGGACCGACAATAAACAAACTCCGGTGGCCCTGTATCTCTGCCCGTCGGCGCCTCCCACGCTCTCGGGCTTCTACGGGTGGCTGGCGTACGCAGGCAATGTCGGGATGGGTACCAATTCGTACAAGTACGACGGGGTCATGCACGACACGACGCTGGCAAGTGGCAGGATCAGCATGGACGACGTGGCCAATTGGGATGGAACGGCCAACACGCTTTTGCTGGCCGAGAAAAACGGACGCCAACTCGAACTGGCACTGCCCAGTCCGGCCCAGGGGTATGGCAGCGCGAGATACACCACGTTTGACACCACGTTTCCCGCCACCTGGCTGACACCAGTGACGGATCCCTCCAGTAACGTGAACTCTCCGTATTTCGGGATGGCCAAGCCCCAGAACGCACCCGCCGTCGTGAACTGTCCGGCCACGTGGCCCGGGCCGCCGGGATTATTCAGCCAGCCCTCATCAAACCACGCGGGTGGCGCCGTGGCCGCCTTTTGTGACGGCCATACGGGGTTTCTGAAGAACTCGCTGACGGGCGGCATGTATTCGAGCCTGCTGACGCCGAAGCAGATGAGCCCGCTCGAAACCCGGCATACGACGGACGCTTGGCCATCGGAACCGGTTGACCCATCGCAGGTCGAGTAGTCCGCCACCCGGGGGGGCGGACTGCGCGCGCGGGCTTCTGCCATGGGCCGCCGCGGCGGCCTGGCGGCGAATCACTTCGCCGCGGCCAGTTCCGCCTTCTTGCGCTCCTCGACGATTTCCTTCTGGATGTTGCCGGGGGTCGGGCGGTACTTGGCAAACTCCATCGTGAACACGCCCTGGCCCTGCGTCATGCTCCGCAGGTCGGTCGAGTAGCCGAAGGTCTCCGCCAGCGGCACCTCCGCGATGATCGTCGAGGAGTTGCCCACCGTTTCCGTCGAGATGATCAGGCCACGCCGCTTGTTGAGCTCGCCCGTCACGGGACCCTGGAAGTCGGCCGGCACCTCCACCTCCATCTTCATGATCGGCTCCAGCAGCACCGGCTTCGTGTTGAGGAAGGCCTCGCGGAAGCCGGCCCGGGCGCAGGTCTGGAAGGCCATGTCGGAGGAGTCGACGTCGTGGTACGAGCCGTCCTCCAGCGTGGCCTTCACGCCCACGATCGGGAAGCCGGCGATCGGCCCCTTGTTGAGCACCGCCCGGAAACCCTTCTCGACCGAGGGGATGTATTCCCGCGGCACGCGGCCGCCCACGACCGCATCCTCGAAGATGAAGTTCTCGGACGATTCCTCAGGGAGCGGCTCCAGATGCCCGATGATGTGGGCATACTGGCCCGAACCGCCCGTCTGCTTCTTGTGCTTGTAGTCGTAGGCCGTGCCCCGGGTGGGCGCCTCGCGGTAGCTCACCTTCGGTGCGCCCACCTCGACCTCGACCTTGTACTCGCGCTTGATCCGCTCGACGTAGATGTCGAGATGGAGCTCGCCCATCCCCGCGATCAGCGTCTCCCCCGTCTCCTCGTCGGTGGCGACGCGGAACGTGGGATCCTCGCGGGTGAACCGCTGCAGGGCCTTGCCCAGCTTGTCGAGACCGTCGCGGTTGGTGGGCGTGATCGCCATCTTGATCACCGGCTCCGGCACGAACATGCTCTCCAGCGTGCAGTACTTTGCCTCGTTGGAGTAGGTGTCGCCGCTGGCGGCATCGACGCCCATCACGGCCACGATGTCGCCCGCCTCGGCCGCGTCGATCTCCTCCCGCTTGTCGGCGTGCATCCGCACGATGCGGCTGAACCGCTGCTTCTGGCTCGTGCGCTGGTTGATGTAGGCCTCGCCCTTCTTCAGGGTGCCCTGGTAGATCCGCATGAACGTGAGCTGGCCGTACGGATCGTCCACGATCTTGAAGGCCATCGCCACCAGCGGCTTCGCCGGATCGGGCTCGAGGTCGAACTTTTCGTCGGCATTGCTCCAGTTCTTCGCGATCACCTTCCGCTCGTGCGGATTCGGGAGATAGCGGACCACCGCGTCGAGCAGCAGCTGCACGCCCTTGTTCTTGTAGGCCGAGCCGCAGAAGACCGGGGTGATGCTCTGACTGTGCACCGCTGACTTCACGACGGCGTGGATCTCGTCCTCGCTCACCTCCTGCTCGGAGAGCAGCTTTTCCATGAGCGTGTCGGAATACATCGCCAGGCCCTCGAGCATGGCGTGCCGGGCCTCGGCCGCCTTCTCCTTGTAGTCGGCCGGGATCTCCTCGATGCGGACATGCTCGCCGTTGTCGCCGTCGAAATAGGCGGCCTTCATGCGGACGAGATCGATCACGCCCTGGAGTTTGTCCTCCTTGCCGATCGGGATCTGCATCGGGATCGCGTCGCACCCGAGCTTGTCGCGGAGCTGCTGCACCACGCGCTCGTAATTCGCACCGGTCCGGTCCATCTTGTTGACGAACGCGAGCCGCGGCACCTTGTACCGCTTCATCTGCCGGTCCACCGTCATCGACTGGCTCTGCACGCCACCCACGGAGCAGAGCACGAGGATCGCCCCGTCGAGCACGCGCAGGCTGCGCTCCACCTCCACGGTGAAGTCCACGTGGCCCGGGGTGTCGATGAGGTTGATGTCGCAATCGCCCCAGCGCACGCTCGTGGCGGCGCTGGTGATCGTGATCCCGCGCTCCCGCTCGAGGTCCATGTAGTCCATGGTCGCGCCGTCCCCGTCACCCTTCACTTCCTGGATCCGGTGGATACGGCCTGCGTAGTACAGAATGCGCTCCGAAAGCGTGGTCTTGCCGGAGTCGATATGGGCCGAGATGCCCATGTTGCGAAGCTTGGTCAGGTCCATGGAAACGAAGCACCTTCTGGGTCTGGAAACGGGGGAAGCCCTGGCCGCCGGGCGGGAATCGCACAGGGCGGTGGCGGCAAGTCGATCGAATATACTCACCGCGGGGAAATCCTGACAGCCGAGCCGTTTCGGCCCGTTTTCGCCCGTTCCCCGGCGTGGCCATGTCGCACTCCCGGTTGTGCAGGTTCCCATGACGTCATCGAACCCGGTTTCCGCCGCGACCGCAGGGATCGACCACGGCCCGGAGCGGCCCTGGCTCACCTGCGTTGCCCCGCTGGCCCTGTTTTTGCTGATGGGATCGCTCGAGCCCACGCCGTCGGGGGGCGGTCTCGCCGGCTTCCTCGGCATCCCCTACGACGCCTATCCGCTGGTCTACTCGCTCCGGCTCGCGGCCACGATCCTGGTCGTCGCCTGCTGCTGGCCGTCGATCCGGGCCTGGCTGGGCCGGCCGACCTGGTGGCCGCCGCTGCTCGGCCTGGCGCTCGTCGTGCCCTGGGTGGTGCTGGCATGGCTGCAGCGCGAGGCCGGCTGGGCCGGCGGCCTCGGCGAACGCAGCGGCTTCAATCCGCTGGAACGCCTCGGCCCCACGTCGGCCGCCGCTTGGGCCTTTCTCGCGATTCGGGCGGTCGGGCTCGTCGCGATCGTGCCGCTCGTCGAGGAACTGTTCCTCCGCGGGTTTCTCCTGCGGTTCGTGGAGCGGGAGCGGTTTTGGGAGGTGCCCTTCGGCCTCCTGACGCCGACGGCCGCCGCCGTCTGCGGACTCTACGCCGCCTCCACCCATCCCGCGGAAGCGGTCGCCGCCGTCGGCTGGTTCGCGATCGTGAGCGGCATCGCGGCCGCCACTCGCAGGCCGATCGACTGCGTCCTCGCCCACGCGGCGACGAATCTGGCCCTGGGGGCCTACGTGCTCGCCACCGGCAACTGGTGGCTCCTGTAATCACGCCCGTCGCAGGGCGGGCAACCAGCCGCCCGGTCGAGGACCGCGGCACCGCCATGACTGAATCCCCGTCGCCTCCGCCAACCGGGCTCCGCGGCCGACTCGCGCCGACGCCGACGGGCCTGCTCCACGTGGGTCACGCGCGGACCTTCGCCCTCGCGGCCCGCCGCGCGGCCGGAGCGGGCCTCGTGATGCGGATCGAGGATCTCGACCGGCCCCGCTGCCGCGATGACTTCGCCGCGGCGGCCTTCGAGGACCTGCGGTGGCTGGGCCTCGACTGGACCGAGGGGCCCGACGTGGGCGGCCCCCACGGCCCCTACCGGCAGAGCGAACGCACCGCGTGGTATCTCGACGTGTGGCGCCGCCTGGAGGCCGCGGGCGTGATCTATCCCAGCCCCCACTCCCGCCGCGACGTCGAAGAGGCCGCCTCCGCGCCCCACGAGGAATCGCGCGGGCACCACGCTGGTCCCGGCGCGGCAGGCGAGGAGCCGATCTTTCCCCGGAGCCTGCGGCCCTCCCGCTGGGATCGCGCGGCGGCGCCCGGAGCCGTGGCATGGCGGTTTCGCGTGCCCGATGGTCGCACGGTCGAGTTCCACGACGCCCTCCACGGCCGGGTGCGACGCACCGCCGGCCGCGACTTCGGCGACTTCGTCGTCTGGCGACGCGATCAGGCCGCCGCCTACGAACTCGCCGTCGTCGCCGACGATCGCGCGATGGAGATCGCCGAGGTGGTCCGCGGCGCGGATCTCCTCACGAGCACCGCGCGGCAGCTGCTCCTCTTCGAGGCGCTCGGGTGGCCGCCGCCGGCCTACTGCCATGCGCCGCTCGTGTGCGACGCGTCCGGCAACCGACTCGCCAAGCGGAGCGGCGGGCTCGCGATCCGCGCTCTCCGGGCCGCCGGCTTCTCCCCGCGCGACGTGCTGAACGCCGACCTGCCCGGTCTCGCGCCGCCCTCCGCGGGGTGACAAACCGCCGCCCGGACAGCCTCCGTCGGGAAGAGTGCGCAGGCTGCGCAGGCAGGGCTGGAGCCGGCCGGCTGGAGACCCTGACGATCGGGCAAAAGTCCACAAATGCACGCTTTTCGACCGATAAGTCTGATTCGAACGGCATCTCCGGAACAGTCGAGGCCCACATGGACATCGCGGTCATCATCTCCACGTTCGAACGGCCGCGGCACCTGGAACGCTGCCTCGCGTCGCTTGCTGCGCAGCAGGGGGTCGCGGGCCGGTTCGAGGTCGTCGTCACGGACGATGGATCCCGGGACGAGACGATTCCGCTTCTGAGCCGGGCCGCTCGCACCGCCCCCTTCCCGCTCACCTTCACCACCCACGCGCACGCGGGCTTCCGCCTGGCCCGCTGCCGCAACGAGGGCGCGGCCGCCTCGACGGCGCCCTACCTGCTGTTCACCGACGGCGACTGCATCCTGCCCCCCGACCACGTCCGCATGCACCTCGCGTGGCGGCGGCAGGGGGGCGTGGTCGGCGGCGATTGCGTGCGGCTCGACGAGGCGACATCGGCCCGGATCGACATCCCACTCATCGCCTCGGCCGCGTTCATGCGGCTCGTTCCCCGGCACGAACGGTGGCGGATCCGCGGCAAGGCCGTCCGGGCCAAGGGCTACGAATGGCTGCGCGTGCCGATGCGGCCGCGGCTCTCCGGCAACAACATCGCCGTCTGGCGGTCCGACTTCGAACGCGTGAACGGATTCGACGAGCAGTTCGTGGGATGGGGCCTCGAGGATCGCGACTTCCAGCACCGGCTCGAGCAATCGGGCCTGCGGATCCGGTCGATCCTCTGGCGGACCGCGCCGATCCACCTCTGGCATCCCCCCGCGTCGAGCTTCGCGCGGAACAACGCAGGCACGACGAACCTCACCTACTTCCAGCGGCACGCCGAACGCCCGGCCTTCTGCGTCGATGGGCTCGTCAAGGACACCGACACCGCGCCGACCATCCGCAGGCCGGGTGCGGTCGTGGAATCCCAACCCCTGCGCGAGGTGGCATGACCATGTGGCCCATCCTGCATCAGCGGACCCCGGCTGCGGCCCAGACCGCAGCGGTCGTGATCGCCGCGCCGCGGGCGACGTCCCGCGGTCGCCGCAGCAGGATCACCGCCACGGTCGATGGCCGGCCCGTCTGGTTCGAGTCGCGCGACGCGGCGCTGCTCCCCGCCAACGAGGCGTTTGGGGCCGCGTTGCTCGTGCCGGCGATGCACGCTGGGCGGTCGCTGCACCTGGAGGCCCCGGCCTGCGATGTCTGGTCGGGGAATCTCGGCGACCTCGCGGCCGCCTTTCGTGAACTCTGGTATCCCTCGGTCCAGCCGCCACACGTCGTGCCGGCGCGGCATCGGGGCCCGCGGGGCACGGCGACAGCGCTCTGCTTCAGCGGCGGCGTCGATGCGTTCCACACGCTGCTGGCCGGCAGTCGGCCGGTCGATCTGCTCGCCACCGTGATCGGCTACGACATGAAGCTCCGGGAACGGTCCCGCGCGATCGCCGTCGAGCGGCTCGTCCGCGAAGTCGCCGCCGCCACGGGCCTGCGCGGCGTGGTCGTGGCCACCAACCTGCGGCAGCATCCGCTCCTCAAGACGGCGCCGTGGGTGCGCGCGTTCGGCGGACCGCTCGCCGCGATCGGCCACCTGCTGGCGGGCGAGGTCGGCCGCCTGCTCATGTCGAGCGACGGTCTCGGCTTCGAGCATCCCGAGGTCGGCTCCCGGCCGGGCACCGATCCGCTCCACTCCTCCGCCGCCCTCGCGGTCGAGCACGTGGCCGCCCGCGTGACCAGGCTGGAAAAAATCAGGCGAATCTCGAGCGAGCCGCTCGTGCAGCGGCACCTGCGGGTCTGTTGGAAGAACGAGGGCGACCGGCTCAACTGCGGCCGCTGCGAGAAGTGCGTGCGCACGATGCTCTCGCTCGAGGCCTGCGGCACCCTGGGGCGATTCGAGAGTTTCGACCGCGGCCGCGGGCTCGTCGCCGCGGTCGATGCGCTCCCGGCGGTCGATGACGTCGTCTCGACCTTCTACAGCGGGCTGCTGGACGCCGGGCTCTCGGGGCCTCCCGCCACGGCCGTGCGCCGGCTCCTCGCCCGCGGTGCGGCGACCGGGCTGCGTCCGGTCGCTCCGCCCGCCCGCAGCGTGACCGCGGCGGCCCATGCCCATCGGCTGCTGACCCCCGCCTCCTACGCGCACGTCTTCGAACCGCTCGTCGGCAAGCGGGTGGGCTACGTGCGGCCCGACGGCAACGTGGGCGACGACCTCATCGAACTGGCGATGGTGCAACTGCTCGCGGAGTTCGGCATCCGCTGGCGGCTCTGGGAGCCCGATGCGGGGGATGCCGACGACGATCTCGACCTGCTCGTCTTCGGCGGCGGCGGCAACATGGGGTCGCGGTACGCGGGCAACCATGCCCGGCGCGGCCGCGCCCTCGCCTCCGGCCTGCCACTGACGATCCTGCCGCAATCCTTCACCGGTGCCGAGGAGCGGCCGTTCAGCCGGGTCTACGTCCGGGAGACGACGAGCCTGACGTTTCGGCCCGACGCCGTGCTGGCGCCCGACCTGGCCCTCGGCCTGGCGACGGCCACGCCGGCGGAGCCGACCCGGGATGTGGGCGTTTTTCTGCGGCGCGACAAGGAACGCCGCGGCGCGAAGCCGCTCCTCGCCCGCGATCCGGCGCATCTCTGCCGGACGCCCGCCGACTACCTCGCGCTCGCCGCCCGCCATCGGCGGATCGTCACCGACCGGCTCCACTTCGCCGTGGCCGGCCTGCACGCCGGCCGAGACGTGACGCTCGTCGCCAACGATTACCACAAGAATCGTGCGATGCACGAGACGTGGCTGGCCGCCCTCGGCTGCCGCTTCGCCGAATCGCCGCTGGAGGCGCTGTCGGCCCGCCGCCGGGCCGCCTGACGGGTCACCACCGGCCTTCGAAGCCGGCGAAGCCGCCGTGCACGATCGTGCTCGAGCCGGCGTCGATGCCCGAGACTGCGGCTGGATCGGCGAGGACCGTCGGCCACTGGCCGTCGGCCTGGGCGATGTTGCCCACGCCCACCACGCGGTAGCCGAGCGAGAGCGTCCACCGCTCGGTGACGTCCCAGGCCAGCCCGGTGTCCACCGAGCCGAGCCAGGAGAAGACACCCATCTCGGCATGCACGCGCACGGGTTGGCCGTCCACGAAGACGGCCGAATCCCCCGTCGCGGTCTGGAGCGACGTCGTGTTGGTGATCGAGTTGCCGCCGATCATGAACTTCGGCACCACGTTGAAGCGCACCGTGGGGAGAAACCGCCAGTCGAACTTCGCCCCGACCTGGGCGCCGTAGAGGTTGTTGTTCGTCGCCACGGCGAGGTCCGGGGCCGCGAGCGCCGCGTCGCCCGGCTGGCTCGTGAGCGTGAGCGTGTCGCCCACCTCGAAGAAGCGGAAGCCGGCCAGCCACATCAGATTCACGGCCCGTTCCCGCGGGAGGAACTCCGGCCGCTGCCCGGGCGCATAGACCCAGTTGATCTCCACGTCGTTGATCACGTCCGAGCGGCCGATCTGCGGCCCGGCCGCATCGACGAGGAATGCGGCAGCGGGCAGCCCGCCGATCGTGACGCCGGGCGCCTGCGGAATCGCGTCGATGCCGGGCGGATTGCTCGTCGCCGCCGCGGTCGAGCCGAGGTTGTAGACGCCCCAGTAGATGCACTCCACCGCATGCCGCTGGTGCGGGCCGAACCAGCGGCCGATGTGCAGATCGACGCCGCCCGGCCAGGTGGCCCCGGCGGCGCCGGTGGTGAGTTGCGTGCCGCCCAGCGGCTGCATCGTGGCGGCGGACGTCGGCAGCGTGCGCGTCATCACGAGACCGCTCGCGCCGGCGAACCATCGCGGCCATTGGGGCAGTCTTTCCGCCACCACGCTGTCGGGCATGCCGGCGAGGCTGCCGGCGGCGAACGGCTCCGGGATGTACATCGGCGGCGGCGTGTCGATGGCCGGCCCGGTCGCCGCGGGCGCGGGTTCCTGCGCGGCGGCCTGCACGGCGAGGGCCGCGGTCAGGCACGCGGCGGCCAGGCCGATGCGGCGCGGCAGCCGGGGCCGACACGCCGCAGGCGGGGTGGAAGGTTGACGCATCGGGCGGCACACCGGAAGGAAATCGGCAGGCCCGACGGGCGACGAAGCACTGCCGGGCGGCGGGACGGTCGGAAAAAGCGGGCGGAGGGTCAAGGCCGGATACACTTCTCCCCGGCACCCGCCGCGCGGCGACGGGCGGGATTCGACCGGGATGCGCGGAGTTTGCGGAAGATGCGACGGCCGGGGCAGCGCGGGCGAGTGACGCAGGCGGCGCGACCGCGCCGGCCGCCGTCCGATCGCGACCGCGCCGTCGCCTGGCTCGACCGGCGGGTCAATTTCGAACGCGTGCCGCCTGTCGGCAGTGCGGCGTCCACGTTCGGCCTCGCCGGCATGCGGCGGCTCTTGGCGGCGGTCGGCTCGCCCCACGAGCGGGTGCCGGTGGTGCACGTCGCCGGGACGAAGGGGAAGGGCTCCACGGTGGCGATGCTCGCCGCGATCTTGGAGGAGGCGGGCCATCGTGTGGGCCGCTACCTGTCGCCCCACGTGCATGCGCTCGAGGAGCGGATCAGCGTGGCGGGCGCGGCGATCTCCCCGGCGGATCTGGCGGCGGCGCTCGAGGCCGTGAAGCCGGCGGTCGAGGCGCTCGACACCGCGGCCGCCCGCCGCGGCCGACGCGGCCCCACCTGGTTCGAGGTCGTCACGGCGGCGGCGTTCGTCCACTTCGCCCGCGCGCGGGTCGATGTCGCGGTGCTGGAGACCGGCCTGGGCGGGCGGCTCGACGCCACCAACGTGTCGCGGCCCCTCGTCTCCGTGATCACGAGCATCAGCCTCGACCACATGGCGGTGCTCGGCCGCACGGTCGGCCGGATCGCGACCGAGAAGGCGGGCATCATCAAGCGCGGCTGTCCCGTGGTGTCGGGCGCCGCGCATCCTTCGGCCCGCCGCGTGATCGCCGCCACCGCGGCCCGGCGCCGCGCGGCCCTGCTGCAGGTCGGCCGCGACTTCACGGCGACCTACGAGCCCGGCGACGATCCGCTCGGCGGCGGCTGGGCCGTGGTGACCGAGGCCGGCCGCGAGCCGGTGCGCTACCGGCTGGCGATGCCGGGCCGGCATCAGGCCGACAACGCGGCGCTGGCCGTGGTCACCGCGCATCGGCTCGACAGCCGCGGGCTGCGGGTGCCGCCGCAGGCGATCGAGCGCGGGCTGGCCCGCGTGCGCCTGCCCGCGCGGATCGAGCGGGTGTCGGTGCGTCCCCTCGTCGTGGTCGATGCCGCCCACAACGTCGCGTCGATGCGCTCGCTTATCGACACGCTCGCCCCCGCCCTCGAACCGGTCCGGTCGCGGGTGCTGCTCTTCGCGGCCAGCGGCGACAAGCAGATCGAGGAGATGCTTGCGCTGGCAGCAGGCCGCTTCGACCACGTCGTCGTCACGCGGTATGCGACGAATCCGCGCGCCGCACCGACCGAGCGGCTCGTCGCCGCCTGCCGGCGTGCCGGGCTGCCCGAGCCGCGGGTCGCCGAGTCGCCGGCCGCGGCGCTCGCGGCCGCCACCTCACTCGCCGGCCGGCGGGGGATCGTCTGCGTCGCGGGCAGTTTCTTTCTCGCGGCCGAGATCGGCGGCCGGTGAGAGGATGGCGAGCGCCGCCTCCAGCACGGCGTCGGCCGTCCGTGGGCCGATCGTCGTTCCGGCCACGTCGCGGCGGGGGTCGGCCGCGGTGTCGCGGGCCCTCCGCCAGAGCCGCAGCCGCTCGAGCGCCTCGGCGGTGGGCGCGAGTTCGCAGCCGGGATCGGGCGACACGCCCCAGACATCGGCGTCGCCATCGCCGTGGCGCCGGTGGATGTTGGCCCGTCCCGGCCGCAGGTATTCCGAGGTCGTCAACTTCAGGAGGCTGCGGCCGTCGGAGAGCTGCAGGATTGCCTGCACGGTCCCCTTGCCGAACGACCGGCTGCCCACCACGACGGCCCGGCCGTGATCCTGCAGGCAGGCCGCCACGATCTCCGCCGCGCTGGCCGTGAGGCCGTCGATCAGCACGGCGATCGGCACGCCCGCGAGGACGGCGCCGGCGGTGGCCCGACGCACATCGACGACCGCGGTGTCGGCCGCGGTGTCGCCGGACCCCGCACTGCGGCCGCGGGTGGAAACGATCTCCCCCTCGTCGAGAAACCGATCGCAGACCTCAATGGCCGCCGAGAGCAGCCCGCCCGGATTGCCGCGCAGGTCGAGCACGAGGCCGCGCAGGTCGGGATCCGCCGCGATCGTCGTCAGCGCGGCGTCGAGCTCACCGGCCGTCCGCTCACCGAAGCTCTTGATGCGCACGAGCGCGAGGCCCGGCTCCCCCTCGATCCTCCATTCCCAGGAGCCGTCCGGCAGGCGGCGGTCGCCGAGCACGCTCTCCACCGCGACGATTTCGCGGAGGAGCACGACGTCGCGGGCCGGCGGCTCAGGGGCCGGTGCGAGGGGATCGCGCGTGGCCGTCGGCGTGGTCGTGACCACGCGGAGCGTCACCGGCGTGCCGGGGCTGCCGCGGAGCCGACGCACGGCATCGCGGAGCGGAAGGCCGGCGGTGGCCGCGTCATCGATCGCCTCGATCCGATCCCCCGCGCGGATGCCGGCCTTCCAGGCGGGCGATCCGCCGACCGGCGCGAGCACGACGAGGCTCCGCGTCTGATCGTCGACTCCGAGTTCGAGCCCCACGCCGGCGAACCGCTGGTCGAGTTGCGACTCCAGTTCGCGGCGGTCCTCCCCGCGCAGATAGGCGGAGTGCTCGTCGAGCTTCGCCACCGCCGCGTCCACGGCCGCATCGAAGAGCGATTCGCCATCGACCGGCTCGAGGTAGGAACGGTCGATGATCGCCATCACCTCGCTGAAGCGACGTCCCCGGGCCTCGCGCTCGCGGGCGGCCCAGGCCGCCAGGCAGACGGCGGTCGTGACGACGAGCAGGATGAGGTTGCGGATGGGCATGGGGGCGGCGGGGGTCAGGGGATCGCGTCGGCCAGCAGGCTCGACTCGAAGCAGAATCCCTTGGGCACGACAGTCACACCTTCGGACGAAACCGTCAAGCCGCGGGCCGCATCCTCGCCCGGATCGACCCCCACGGTCGCCCCCGGAGGCACGCGGACGCCCTTGTCGATGATGGCGCGGCGCACCACGGCATGGCGGCCGACATCGACTCCCTCGAAGACGATGCTCTCCTCCACCCGGGCGAAACTGTTCACCCGCACGCCGGGGCCGATGATCGACCGGTTGACCCGCCCGCCGGAGATGATCGCCCCCGGGCAGACGAGGCTGTCGGTCGCCTCGCCGCGGCGGGCATCGGGCCCCTCGCCGGCGAAGACGAACTTCGGCGGCGGATAGGCCGGATGATGGGTGCGGATCGGCCACTGCTCGTCGTAGAGGTTGAGCTGGGGATCGACCTCGACGAGATCCATGTTGGCCTCGTAGTAGGCGTCGATCGTGCCCACGTCGCGCCAGTAGGCGTCGCGCTTGCGATTCTCGTCGCGGAAGGGATAGGCATGCACGCCGTGCGTGCCCACCACGCGCGGCAGGATGTCGTGGCCGAAGTCGTGGCTGCTGCCGCCGTCGCCGGCGTCGCGGCGGAGCTGCTCCAAAAGGAAGTCGGACGAGAAGCAGTAGATCCCCATCGACGCCAGCGCCTTGCCCGGATCGCCCGGCAGCGCGGGCGGGTCGGCGACCTTTTCCCGAAAGGCCCGGACGCGGCCCGAGCCGTCGATCTCCATCGTGCCGAACTCGGCGGCGGCCTCGCGCGGCACGGGCAGCGCGCCGATCGTGACATCGGCGCCGCTCTCCTCGTGGGCGTCGATGAGCGACTGGTAGTTCATCTTGTAGATGTGGTCCCCCGCGAGCACGACGACCAGCCGCGGCGCCGCCATCTCGAGCGAGTAGATGTTTTGATAGACGGCGTCGGCCGTGCCGAGATACCAGTGGTCGTCCACCCGCTGCTGCGGCGGCAGCACGTCGAGGAACTCGCCGAGGTCGCGGCAGAAGAACCGGTGCCAGCCGAGGTTCAGGTGGCGGTCGAGGCTGCTCGCCTTGTACTGCGTGAGCAGGAGCATCCGCCGCAGGCCGCTGTTGAGACAGTTGGAAAGCGCGAAATCGACGATCCGGTAGGTGCCGCCGAAGGGCACCGCCGGCTTGGCACGATCGCGGGTGAGCGGATCGAGCCGGGCCCCCTTGCCGCCGGCGAGCACCACGGCCACCACGTCCCGCACGCGCGTCTGGTCCACGTCTCGTGAGCGCATCAAACGATCTCCTCGCAACCCCTTCCGAATTCCGCGCTCCTTCGGAACGGCCTCCGCGTCCGGCACCGACGGAATGAATATACGCCTCCCCCCCCGGAGAAGGCGATCCGGTCACCGTGCCCGGGGGGCCGTGGCGGGCGGCGGTCCCGCGGGCCGGCCGGCGCGTGGATTGCCCAGACCCCCGCGCGGCCCTCGGATTCCGGCTCCCGAAGCGATCTGGAACGCGGTGGGGGGCTCGGCTACGATCCCGCCCCCTTTCACCGTCACCGGGCGAGCGGCGCGGCCGCCGCGGTGACAGCATCGGCTGCTGGCAGCCGGCTGCGAGAAAGCCCAGCCAGAGAAAGTCGAGACATGGCCACGCGGTCCAAGACCCAGAGCCGTCGCGAACGGGATTCCGATTCCATGGAAGCGCTCAAGCCCCTGGTTGTTCTCGTGCTGTTCGGCACGATCCTCTACGGCGCCTATTCGGTGGTGCAGAAGGGCCCCACGCCGGGCATGGAAGCGGCTTCCCCCGCGGCCGTGGCCGAAGCGCCCCCCTTCGCGCCGCCCCAGGTCGATCTGCCTCCGGCCGGCGGCGTCCCGGCGGAGGCTGCCGGCGCCGGATTCGCTCCGCCCGCCGCTGCCGGCGGAGCGCCTGCGACCGGCGCCGCGGCCGCGAACCTCATGGCACCGCCGTTGTCGGTTCCTCCCGCCCTGCCGCCCGTGCCGCAGGTCGCGGTCATGTCGCCTCCGCCCGCGGCTCCGGCCGTGGCCGTCGCGCCGCCGGCGGCGGCGCTGCCGGCGGTCGCCGATGCGGCCCCCACCTATCTGCCAGCCGACTCCGCCCCGCC
>JBEIQP010000016.1:0-33536 GCA_040376455.1 Planctomycetaceae bacterium
CCGAAGGGGCAGGAGTTCGAGGACCAGTATTTCGGCGCCATCCCCGAGCGGGTGCTGGCCTGCATGCTCGAAGGGGAGCGCGAGTTGTTCAAGCTCGGCGTGCCGGTGAAGACCCGGCACAACGAGGTGGCCCCGAGCCAGTACGAGATCGCCCCGATCTACGAAAACGCCAACATCGCGACCGACCACCAGCAGACGATCATGCAGACGCTGACGCGGGTGGCGCAGAAGTACGGCATGTCCTGCCTGCTCCACGAGAAGCCGTTCGCCGGCATCAACGGCTCCGGCAAGCACGTCAACTGGTCGATCGGCTGCAAGCTGGGCAACCTGCTCGAGCCGGGTGAGACGCCGCACGCCAACATGCAGTTCCTCGTGTTCTGCGCGGCGGTGATCCGGGCCGTCCACCTCCATGCCGACATGCTCCGGGCCGTCGTCGCGGCCAGCGGCAACGACCACCGGCTCGGTGCCAACGAGGCGCCTCCGGCGATCATCTCGATCTTCCTCGGCGACCAACTGGCCGACGTCTTCGAGCAGATCGAGAAGGGCAAGGCGACCAGCAGCAAGTCGAGCGGCACCCTGACCGTCGGCGTGGACACGCTGCCGTCGCTGCCGAAGCACGCCGGCGACCGCAACCGCACCAGCCCGTTCGCCTTCACCGGCAACAAGTTCGAGTTCCGTGCGGTCGGTTCGAGCCAGTCGATCGCGGGCCCGCTCGTGGCGCTCAACACGATCATGGCGGAGAGCCTCGACTACATCGCCACGGAGCTCGAGAAGGCGACCGGCGGCGACATCGCGAAGCTGCCGGGCGCGGTGGAGAAGCTCCTCCAGAAGATCATCGCGGAGCACAAGGCGGTGATCTTCAACGGCAACGGCTACTCCCAGGAGTGGCACGACGAGGCGAAGAAGCGCGGGCTGCCGAACCTCAAGGCCACGCCCGAGGCGCTCGACGTCCTCGTCGCCCCGAAGAACATCGCGCTGTTCGAGAAGTACGGGGTGTTGTCGGAGCGGGAGATGCGCAGCCGGTACGACATCTATATGGAGCGCTACTGCAAGGACATCAACACCGAGGCCGCCTCGGCCCTGCAGATCGCCAAGACGATGATCCTGCCGGCCGGCTACCGCTACCAGGGCGAGCTGGTCGATACGGCCTCCAAGCTCAAGACGCTCGGCCAGACCGTGCACATGGGCACGCTCGAGAAGCTGACGAAGCTGGTCGGCGAGTTCGAGGGCCGGATCGAGGCCTTGGAGAAGGCGCTGGGCCATCACGGTGCCGGCGACCTCCGCGCCGAGGTGAAGCACTTCCACGATGACGTGATCCCGGCGATGGGCGCGCTGCGGGAGACGGCGGACCAGATCGAGACGCTGCTGCCGGACGATCTCTGGCCGCTCCCGACCTACCGCGAGATGCTGTTCATCAAGTGAGCCTGGTGGATCCCCACGCGACGGACCTGGGCGGTGCGATCGCCGCGGAATGCGGCCGTCTGGGGATCGACGTGCCTGCCGAATCGATCCAGGGGCTCGCCGCCTATGCGGCGCGGCTCTGGTCGTGGAACGAGCGGCTGAATCTGACCCGCCACACCGACGTCGGGAAGTTCGTCTCCCGCGACGTGGGCGACGCCGCGGCGCTCGCCGCCCATCTCGCCGTCGGCGAGCGGGTGCTCGATGTCGGCACGGGTGGCGGCGTGCCGGGCGTCATCCTGGCTATCCTGCGGCCTGACCTGCGGGTGGAGCTGTCGGAGAGCGTCGGCAAGCGGGCGAAGGCCGTGGCCGAGATCGTCCGCGAGATCGGCCTGACGATTCCGATGCACGAGGGCGCCGCACAGACGCTCGTGGCGCGGCGGGGCTCGGGCCCCGACCGCTTCGACACGCTCGTGGTGCGGGCCGTGGCGCCGCTGGCCAAACTCCTCGGCTGGTTCGAGCCGCTGTGCGGGTCGTTCGGCCGGATGCTCGTGATCAAGGGACCGCGCTGGGAGGAAGAGAAGGCCGACGCCCGGCTGCGCGGGCTCACCCGGAAGGTGCTCGTGCGGCGGATTGCGGTCTGGCCGATCCGCGGTAGCGACAACGAGAGCGTGCTGCTCGAGGTCCGTCAGCGGTAGCGTCGCCGGCCGCGGGTCAGAGATTCATGCCGAGAAATCCGCCGGCGGCGTCGCTGGCGGCCTGCTCGCGTGCCAGCCGCTCGAGCGCCCGGGACAGGTCGCCCGCGGCGATGTAGCGGTCGAACTCCGCCTCCACCGCGTGCTTCACGCTGAGCCGCAGCCACTCCACGGCCGGCTGCGTGAGCCAGTCGCAGGTTTCCCCGTCGATCGCGACCTCGAGATCACTGCCGATCGTCTTGGCGTCGGCTTCGTCGGTGAGGAGCGTGCCCTCGAATCCGAATCGAATCCACCCCAGGGCCGGATCGTTCGTAAACTGGAACGTGCACGAGCCGTTCGTGAGATAATAACTGTTCCGCGTGCCGTGTCGGCCGACCGCCCGCTGGAGCCGCTCCAGCTTCGCGCGGTAGACGGGCGAGGCGTCGAGCGGAATGTCGAACCGGGGCACGCTCCGCAAGGGCGTGCAGTCGAAGGTGATCGGGACGGCCATACGGGCTGCTTCGAGGGTCATGCAGCAACGAGTGTACCGCACCTGTCTCGGCACCGCAGCCCTCGCGGTCTGCTGCATCGCGGCATGCCGTCCGGCGGCCGTGCCGGACCACGCGGCGGCACGCGTCACCGAGACCCGCAGGCTGATGGGCGTGCCGTGGACGATCACGCTCTATGCGGCCTCCCCGGCGGCGGGCCGGGCGGCGATTGCCGCCGGCTTCGCCGAGGCCTCCCGCCTGGAGCGGATTCTCTCCGATTACGATCCCACGAGCGAACTCTCGCGGCTGTCCGCCGCCGCCCCGACCCGGGAGCCGATCGCCGTCGGCGGGGACCTCTGGCAGGTTCTCGACCGTGCCGTCACGGTGCGCGAGGCGACCGCCGGAGCCTTCGATCCGACGGTCGGGGCGCTGACCACGCTCTGGCGGCAATCCCGGCGCTCCGGTCGCCTGCCGCGCGACGACAAACTCGCCGCGGCCCTCGGGACCGTGGGGCCCGGGGCCCTCGTGCTCGTTCCCGAACGGCGCGGCGTGCGGCTGCCACGGCCGGGAACGCGGCTCGATCTGGGCGGGATCGGGATGGGCTACGCGGCCGACCGCGTGCTGGAGGTGCTCGCCGGCCGCGGGATCCGGGCGGCGATGATCGATGCCTCGGGAGACATCGCCGTTTCGGGGCCGCCGCCAGGGGCCGCCGGCTGGCGGATCGCCGTGGATCCGCTCGGGACCGGCTCCGAAACCGCCGCCCCGCTGATCCTGGCGAACGCCGCCGTCACGACCTCGGGCGATGCGTTTCAGGCGGTCGAGATCGAGGGCCGACGGTACAGCCACATCGTCGATCCCCGGACGGGGCTCGGCGCCACGGGCCCGGCCGCGGTCACCGTGATCGCGCCCGACTGCACGACCGCCGACGCGCTGGCAACCGCCGCGAGCGTGCTCGGTCCGCAGGCGGGGCTCGAGGCCGTCGGCCGGATGCCCGGCTGCGCGGCCCGGTTCGTCTGGCAGGAGGCGGGCCGAACCCGCCAGTCCACCACGTCCCGCTGGCCGGCGCCCCCTGCCCAGTCTTCCAGCGGCCGGGCCGACTTTGACGATTGACCCAAGTTTGCCGGTCGGGGGGGCCGATAGGAGGGGTGCTGCCGTTGCGCCTTGGTGCACGCGGTGCAGGCACGGAGTCGGGGGGCCCCGTGCCGGGAACGGCCGTTTCGACGGCTGATCCCTCCAAGGCGCAGCGGCGGTCACGTGATCGCCGCTGTTTGACATCACCGACGTACCGAACCCAGCCGGATCCCCCACCGTGCCGCGACTCGCCCGACAACTCTGGGTGGCCCTGACGAGCGTTTCGCTCCTGGCGGGGGGATGCGCACCGCGGCAGCCGTTCTACTTCTTCGAGGACGGCGATCTCTCCCACTACGTGGGCGCGATTCAGAAGATCGAATATCCCGACACCTGCCAGGAACCGCTCGACGAAGCGGCCGGCGCCGTCGAGCCGCTCACGCTCTCGAATCCCAACTTCGACAACATCTGGGAATTGTCGCTCGAGGAAGCGATCAAGACGGCGCTCGAGAACGGCAAGGTGCTGCGCAACCTCGGCGGGCGGTTCGCCAGTTTCGGGGGCCCGCGGCCACAGACGGGCGAGCCGCCGGTGACGCTGCTCACCAATCCGCAGGCGACGCCGAGCATCTACGACCCCGCGATCGCCGAGACCGACCCCTTCCGCGGCGTGGAAAGCGCGCTGGCGCTGTTCGACGCGCAGTTGCAGGCCAGTTCGGTCTGGGAGTCGGGTAATCGTCCGCAGAACGTGGATCCTCTCTATCAGCAGTCGTTCTTCGTTCCGGTGCTCAAGTCGGTCACCGGAAACAACTCCGTCGGGATATCGAAACGCACCGCAACCGGTGCCCAGTTCGGCGTCTCCAACCTGATCACCGCAAACAACACGAACAACGCTTTTCGCGATGTCAACACGACCTGGACGACGGCATATGACTTCTCGTTCAGCCAGCCCCTGCTCCAGGGCGCCGGCGTCACCTACAACCGGATCGCCGGCCCCGATGCGTTTGAAAACATCTACGCGCGGCCGCTTTTCCGGGGCGTGCTCCTCGCCCGGATCAACGCCGACATCTCCCTGGCCGACTTCGAGGCGGGCGTCCGCAACCTCGTCAGCGACACTGAGCAGTCCTACTGGGAGCTCTACTTCGCCTACCGCAACCTGGAGGCCCGCAAGGCCGGCCGCGACAGTTCGCTCGAGGCCTGGCGGAAGGTGCACGCGCTGATGGTGGAGGGCTCCCGCGGCGGTGAACGGGACAAGGAATCGCAGGCCCGCGAACAGTATTTCTTCTTCCGCAGCGAGGTGGAGCAGGCCCTCACCGACGTCTACCGCTGCGAAAATCGGCTCCGCTACATGATGGGCATCTCCGCCAGCGACGGCCGGCTGATCCGCCCGTCCGAAGAGCCCACGACCGCCCGGATCTCGTTCGACTGGCAGCAGTCGCTCGTCGAGGCGCTGTCGCGGTCGGCCGAGCTCCGCAAGCAGAAGTGGGTGATCAAGCAGAAGGAACTGGAGCTCACCGCCGCCAAGAACCTGATCCTGCCCCGGCTCGACCTGATCGGCCGCTGGCGGTTCCTCGGCACGGGCGAACAACTGCTCAGCCAGAGCTACAGTCCATTCCCCCAGCCCGGAGAAATCCCCGGCAGCGAGACGATGGAAGGAACGAACGCGTATTCATCACTTATGAGTGGCCGCTATCAGGAATGGCAGGCAGGCGCCCAGTTCCAGATGCCGCTCGGCTTCCGGCGCGAACTGGCCACCGTCCGCAACCACCAACTGCAACTGGCCCGCGAACGGGCCCGGCTCCAGGATGAAGAACTCGAGGCCTCGCACGCCCTCGTCGAGGCGGTTCGCAACGTCGACACGAACTTCGCACTCGCCCAGACCAACTTCAACCGCCGCGTCGCGGCCGAGCGGCAGGTGGACGCCGTGCAGGCGGCCTACGACGCCGGCCAGGTGACGCTCGACCAGCTCCTCGACGCCCAGCGGCGGCGGGCCGAGGCGGAGAGTTCCTACTACCGGGCCCTCGTCGATTACAACCGCTCGATTTCCCAGCTTCATTTCCGCAAGGGCTCGCTGCTCGAATACAACGGCGTGTTCCTCGCCGAAGGCCCGTGGCCCGGCAAGGCCTACTTCGACGCGCACCGCCGAGCCCGACAGCGCGACGCCAGCATCTATCTCGACTACAGCCACTCGCGGCCGGGTGTCTTCAGCCGCGGTGCCATCACGCAGAACTTCGAGTCGGTCGGCGCCGACGCGCGGCCCGTTCAGCTTCCGCCCCGCGACCCCGCCACCCGCGAAGACGCGGCCGCGGCGGGCAAGGCGGCCGCCGGGCCGACCGCACCGCAGGCTGCCACGCCCGAACTGCTGCCCACGCCGCCGGCGGCCACCGATCGATAGCACTCCGTGGCAGCCCGTCCATCGCCCAAAGACGCGGCGACCCTCGACCCGGAAACCCTCCCGGTGCGGCCGGTCGATCAGCCGCCGGAGCCCGCGGCCTCTTGGAGGACCTTCGGCGGTGGTGCCGGCGTGAGGATCCACTGGCCGTAGGGCAGCGTCGCTCGATCGGTTTCCTGGATCGCCGGCCCGACGAGCAGGGAGGTGCAGCCGCCCAGGTCGATGCCGGCAGCGCCGAGAATCCCGCTCGTGCCGAGCAGCCGGTCACCCTCGAGCCGGGCGGCCGCCAGTGTCAACCGCCGCTTGTCGGTCATCAGCCCCTGGACGGGCAGGCCCGCCGCGCCCCCGACCGCCGCGAGCGGCTGCGGCGGGGAACCGTCTCCCGCGACCGACAGCCAGATCAACCGCGCCACGTCGGCCCGGGACAGCACCTTCGTCTCCTCGAGCACCCGGACCCGCACCTGCCGCTCGTCGAGCGACAGGAGCTTGCAGCGGATGTAGTCGCCGGTGACGAGCCGGAGCATGTGCGTGGGCGGATCGGCCTGCTGCAGCCGCGGGAGCGTGAGCAGCCGGGCGAGTTTCTCCTTCGTGATCGACTTCGAGTCCGATTCCAGCAACTCGACCGCCCGCACCGCCACCGCCGGAATCAGCAGGTTGTCGGCGAGATCGGTCTTCACCCGGATCCCCTCCGCATCGGCCGAAAGCACCGTGCCGTAGAGGGAATCGCCCGTTTTCAAATAGATCTTCGGGAGTGCGGTGGACGGACGGCGGTTCGATCCCGTCGTCGTGTCCTGGAGGGCCAGCGCCTTGTCGAGGACGTCGCGCTCCCGGGCGCCGGCGAGATCTCCGCGGCCCTGCGCATCCCGCACCAGCACGATCTCGTGGGCCCGGCCCTCCGCGTCGGCCACCTTCAACTGGACGGCCGACCCTGAGACGCCGCGGAGCAGGGCCCGCATCTCTTCGAGCCGCAGCGGCTCCGCCGGCACGAACGCGCCGCCGGCCACGGGGGCGATCGCCTCGATCCGCCAGCCCGGCTCGAGGCGTCCGTCGCGAGCAGCCGGTTCGCCGGCGGGCATGTCCGTGACGACCCAGTGGGTTCCTTGCTTGGCGGCCACGATACCGACGCCCCCCAGCATCCCGATTCCCCGATACGTGATCCGCGCCGCCGCCGGCGGATCGCCGAAGGGAACGGGGCCGACGCAGCCCCGCGGCTGCCAGGAGAGTCCCCGGCCGGCCGCCGGGTTCACCAGGCACCCGAGCATCCGGCAGGTGGGCGTCTCGAGCAGGCCGATGCGTCCGGGGAGCGGCCTCGACCCCCGCGGGCCCACCGCTTCGACAGAGACGATCTGCTCGCGCGGAGCGGCCAGCGGAGCGGCCAGCATCGGGCTGTCGATCCGGATCGCGGTCGCGGTGATGTCGAGCAGCGCGCCGGTGAGCCGGCTGCCATCGGCGAACGCGATCAATACGGGGGACGCCGGGGGCGCGCCGGGCTGCGGCGCGGCGACCTCGGGAAACTCGATCTCGGGCACCGCGGTCGCCGCCACGCGGCGCGTCTCCGCGCCGTCGCGGACCACAAACTCACCCGTCGTTCGGTCGAACGACTCGAGCCGTGCCGTGGGCCCGCCAAGGCCCGTGTCGCCCTCGAGACGGGCCTCCGCGCCGGACCAGTCGCTCACCCGCAGGCTGTCGATCCGCAGATTCCCCTTCCGCAGTTTGACGGCCACACCGCCGCCCGCGGACGCCTTCCGGGGGGCCAGCGTCTCATCGAAGATCGGCTTGTCAGCGGCCAATTCCCCCTCCGGCACCACCACCGCCAAGCGGCCCCGTTCCTGATCGACGAACACCTGGAGCCGAAGGCGGCCGGCGCCAGCGGCAATCCCGTCGGCCACGTCGAACTTCGCCACGCCCCCCTCGCGAATCGCGAGCAGATCGCCGCCGTTGGCCTCCAGCCGGTAGATCTCGGCCTCGGCGGCCTTGCGGTCGGCGGCCCCGGGGGCGACCGCAAACGCCAGGTCGAAATCGGGGCGGTCGTCCCAGGACAGACGCAGGTCGTAACAGGCCCGAGCAGGGGCGTCGATCGCGCGGACGGCCGTCGCGCCCGGCTTACTGCAGGTCAGGCTGCCTGCGTGTTCCTCCCACCCGCCCTGTGGCATCGCCCAGCCGTCCAGGCGTCCGGGCACGATCGCCTGCGCATCGCCGGCGAGCGCGGTCATGCGCTCGATCCAACTTCGCTTGATCCGCAGGGGGCCGGACGCCGCGCCGGCGTCCACCGTCACCGAGTCCCCATCGATCGCTTCGAGCATGCCGATCAGGAGATCACCCCCCCGGAGATCGAACCGCCACGCCCCGGGCCGCGGCGCCGGCGCCGGCCTCGGGGGGAAACGAATCCGCGCGATCTCGTCGATCGCAAACTCGAGTGGCGTCTCGAACAGGGCGGACTTCCAAAGCAGCGTCGTCCGCGAACGGCCGTCGGCGGCCGCGGCCGGCAGCACATCGCCCTGCACGAACCCGTCGTCGGGCAGGTCGAGCACGGCGCCGACCGGCGGCCCACCCGTGGTGTTCGCCAATGGCGGTGTTACAGCCGCCGCCCTCGGCACGGGCGCCAGCGTGCCGACACACAGGGCGGCGGCCAGGAGCCACGTCAGCCGGCCGGGGAGGGTCTCGAGTGTCATCTCAGCCTCCTGTCGCCCCCGATCCACACGCGGATCATGGGCGTCATGGGGTCGCATCACGGTGCCGACTTCTCGAGCACGCCTTGGGCCTCGATAAACGACCGCATCGCCTTTCCCTGGTTCGTCAGGGTGGCCAGCGTCGCCCACTGCCGGGGGCTCACGGCGGAGCGGAGCGCCGCCCCGTCGATCTCCGACAACATCATGAAGACGAGCATCTGCTGCACGTGTGAATCCTCCCGGTCGGAGGGCATGCCGTCCACGCGCAGCGGCGGCTCCTTGGCGAGGAGCAGCCCCTCGATCGCGTCGTACTGTTTCTGATCGAGTCCCAGCGAATTGTCGATCTTCTGCATCGCGGCGACCACCAAGGCCTTCCAGCGGAACGAGCGCCGCTCCCGCATGTCGGCCGTGAACGTGGCCAGTTGCGCGGCGTCGAGCGTGGTGGACAGCACCTTCGCATACAGCGAATCGGCGTTGAACAGATTCCGAATCCGCTGGCGACACCGCTGCACGTCTTGTTGAAACTCCTGCCACTTTCGCTGGCCGGCGGGCTGGCTGAAATTCACCGACTCGCCCGCATAGGTGCGGCGCATTGCGTCGAGCTCCTCCGCCAGGCGCCGGATGTCCGATTCCATCGCCAGCCGCAACTTCCGCCCCTGCTGCTCCGACAGCCCGCAGACCTCCTCGACTCGGGCAAGCCGCCGCTCCGCCACCTGCCGCGCGGCGGCCAGGGCGGCGGGTTCGGCCGCCTGATCGGTGTCGCCCCCGGTGGGCGACGGCCGCAGCCCTCCGCGGCCGTTCGTCCCCTCGAACACGCTGGCTTCGAGGGCCTTGCCCAGATCGACCCTGTTTTGCTCTTGCTGCTGCTGCTGGATCGCACGCAGGTCGGGCGGCCCAGCCTCGACCGCGTGATCGTCATCGGCACGGACGACCGCGCCGGCGACGGCGCACGCGGCCAGGAGCCAGGCCGTCCTTCCCGCAGCCGCCTCAAGCCACCGGTTTCGTGCGCGCATCATCAGTTCCCCCACCAGTTGTCCGCCTGCAGTCCCTGACCGTCGTGGTGCAAGCCGCGGGCGTGGAATCCCACCCGCTGCGAGCCGGCGGCCTCCCGCCATGCCGCCCACTCCTCCCGCTGCCGCTCATTGAGGTGCGGCGCGATGCACGGATCGGCGAAGTCGGGGGCCGGCGGGTAATTGTTCACCTGAACGCCGCTGTCGTGCACTTCCCTGCCCCACGCCTCCTGCCAGCGCTTTTCCAGATCGGCTTCGATCGCCTGCCGCTGGCTGCCGGTCAGGTCGAGCTGCCGATCGAGCAGGGCGATGATGCGGATTCGGGCCGCGCGATCGCGCCGCGCGACCCGCTGCCGCCGCGTCGCTTCGTAGGCCGTCCGCTCCTCGGCCGTGACGTGTGGCTCGAGCGCCGCCGCCACCGCTTTCTGAATCATTCTGCGGGGGTCGGCCGTCCGCACCCCGGCTTTGAACTGCTGCGCGACCTGTTCCTCGGCGGCGTTCTTCACCGCGGTCCGGCCTGCCGCCAGCACCTGCTTGCGGGCCTCGGGAGAGAGGCTGCTGCACGTATTCCGCGCGACTTCAAGCTCCGTCCAAAGGATCGGCATGAAAAACTGCTCCAGCTGTTTCCGCTGCTGCCGCATCTGCTGCTTGCGCAGCCAGGCCGCCGCCTCCGCCGGATCCTCCGGCGCCGCCTCGTCGCGGTCACCACCCTCGGGTCCCGCCTGCACGGCCGGGGCCGCGATGCCGCGGAGGTCCTCGGCTCGGGTCGTCGCGGCCGACCACGCGCCGCAGATCGCCACCACGGCGGCGAGCACGCCGCAGGTCGAAACGTCCACGCACGTCCTGATCGCTCTGGCCATCGGATGCAACGCCTCGTTAACGTTCGTAGACGGGGAGAAACTTGTAATTCACCGCCAGCGACAACAGATAGAGCGACGTCGAGACGGTGCCCTGCCCCAGGGCTCCATTCGCCGCCCCCGCGATGCTGCCGTCCTTGGCCTGGAGGACCTTGAGTTTCTTGACGAGCGTCGCATTCCACCGTTCCCAGGCCTGCACGTCGGCCTGGAACAGGGCCTGCGCGCGGTAGTAATCGGTGTAGCCGGGATAGCCGTCCCCGCCGGCCTGTGTCGCCGATTCACCGATGCTCCGACTGACCAGGTATTTCGTCGCCAGCTTGCACTGCGGCAGGTCCTGGCGACGGGCGATCGAGTAGACGAGCAGCCCGATCGAGGTCACCGCATCGCTCCCGCCGCCGGCGCCGCCGGAGTAGCCCAGTTGGCCGTTGCCGCCGGTCATGGACATGTAGTACCGGATCGCCCGGTCGATCGTCTCGTCGGGCACCTCGATGCCGGCGTTGCGGGCCCCGAGCAGCCCCATCAGGACGGCGCCGCTCACCGACGTGTCGGCGTCCTTCGCTTCGGGGCCGTAGCGCCACGCCCCGATCGGGTTCTGCTTCGCCGACGTCACGGCGCACCGCACCGCCAACTCGAGCGCCGTGCCGATCGACCGGCCCGATCCCTGCCCTCCCGCGGCGCCCGCCTCGGTCCACAGACCCCGGTCGTCCACCACGCCGTAGGCCTCGGCCAGGGCCAGCATGGCAAACCCATGCTGATACATGCTGTCGTGCCCTTGGCCCCCGCCCAGAAATCCGGTCGAGCCGTTCTGGCCGTTGAGCATGCTCCGAATCGCCTTGCGAATCGGCACCCGATAGGGCCCGTGGTTGGGATCCTCGCCCGACGCGAGGAGCACCATCAACCCCATGCCGGTGACGCCCGGGCCATGCTGGCCGTCCTTCCAGGCGCCCGAATCGTCCTGCATCTTGAGCAGGTAGCGAATGCCCGCGTCGTAGATCTCACGGACGTCCCGTGGCACCGGGTCGCCGTACTTCACGAGCGGCGACTCCGCGCGAACCGCCGCGCTGCAGGCCAAGCCGGTCGCCGTCATGATGGCGGCCACGACGGCCGATCGCCATGCGTCGAACGCGGACCTGCCGCGCACGGCCATCGTGGCCGGCGCAGGGGCGAGCCTTCGCTTGGTCACGTTCATCGCCGCTCCTTTTCGAACCGGTTGAAGTAGGCGTCGAGTCCCGCGCGGAACTCGTCGGGCAGCACGCGGCCGGAGACGCCGGTGGACTGCTGCTTCTCCACGTTGTCGCTGCCGCCCTTGGCCTTGTCGCCACGGCCGACGAGCGCCAGGGCCGAGGTTTCCGTCGTGCCGGTGCCGCCGCCACCGGGGGAGCCGCCGCCGCCGCCACCGCCGCCGCCACCACCTCCTCCTCCTCCTCCGCCGCCGCCGCCGCCGCCGCCGCCCCCACCCGCCGACTCGGAGGCCAGCAGCAGTTCGATCGCCTCGGTCTCGGCGGCAATGGCCACGGGGCCCGTCTCCGGCGATCGGAGGATGTCGGCCGTCTCGGCCATCACCTCCTCGACCTTCTCGAACAGCTTGATCTCGTCGCCAAACGCCTTCGCGCCGTTCTCCTCTTCGAGGAGCCGGTCCACCAGTTGGACCATGCGATCCGCGAGCGCATCCTGCTGTGCGCCGAGTTTCTTGCCGCGGGTCGCGACGTCCGCGGGGACCAACTCCTTCTCGGTCTGCTCGGCCACCCGGGTCTCCTCGCGGAGGTTGAGTTCCGCCTCCAGAATCCGCATGGCCTCGAGCACCACGTCGGGCGGCACGCTCGGCTTCTCACCGCCGCCGCCGCCGCCGCCACCACCTCCTCCGCCGCCACCGGGCGGAGGCACGAGATCGTCGGCCAGACGGTCGAACGTGTCGGACCAGAACTCGGCCTGCGCGATCGACATGCCGGCCTCCTTCGGGATGTCTTCGGAAAGCTGCCGCAGGCTCCCCAGCGTGTCGAGCCCCTTCATCTCCTCGAGCACCGTGCGAAATGCCGGGAGTTGACGCCGGTCGAAGTAGGCCTGCAGGTCGTCCATGAGGTGCGACACCTTCTCGGTTTCGCGGACGTTGGCGGCGGTCACATCCCGCATCGCCTTCTGCACGTCCGCCGGCTGATGCTCCGGCTTGCCGAATGCGTCAGCCGCCATGCCGGCGATCGTGCCGGCGATGCCGAGTTGCTGCCGGGAGGCGAGCTTCAGGCGCTTCACGAACGTGCTCCCCTCGAGGTTCGCCATCACGGCCGCCAGATCGTCGGCCACCTTGGCGAATTCTTCGAGCAATTTCTGCTGGGCGGCAATCGCCTCCTCGAGCACCTCGTCCGCCGGTGGCGGCTCCTCGGCGCCGTCTTCCTTGCCGGCGCCGCCACCATCGCCACCGGGAGGCGCGACGCCGGCGTTGGTCTTCGGCAGACCGAGCCTGCCCGGCTTCCCGCCACCTTCACCCCCCTTCGGCCCGTCTGCATTCTTCTTTGGTTCCGGGGTGTGATGCGACGATTCCGTGTCGTCCACTTTCGGCGGCTGCTGCTGCGGCTTCTGCGCCCCTTCCGAGCCGCTCTCGGCGCCCCCCTGCTTGGGCTTGCGCTCGCCCACCTCGGGCGGCTGCGAACCGGGCTCGGACGGCTCCCCCGATTTCCCTGCGGGCTTCTGGGGTTCGCCGCCGCTTCCTTCCTGGCCTTGCGAACCCTGGCTGGATTCGCCGCCCGTTTGCTCGTTCCCCTCGGCCGGCTGCTTGCTGCCGTCCTGGCCCTGCGTCGGCTCTCCCGGCTTGCCCTCTCCCGGCTTGCCCTCTCCCGGCTTGCCCTCTCCCGGCTTGCCCTCTCCCGGCTTGCCCTCTCCCGGCTTGCCCTCTCCCGGCTTGCCCTCTCCCGGCTTGCCCTCGCCGGGTTCGCCGGCCAGTTGATTCGACGCCGGCTCGCCCTTGGCCGTCGCCATCTCCGCCCGGGCCGCCTGCTTGAGCAAATCGGCCACGCCCGGCATCCGGTGTTCACCGATGTCGGCGAGCGTCTGGATGTCCTCCGCGAGTTTCTCCAGTGTCTGTGGCTCGAACTCCGGATTCTTCATCGCTTCCTGAACGAGCGCCCCGCCGTCGTCCACGAGCTTTCCCATCCGCGCCGCCTGCGCCTCCTCGGCCGCCGCCTGCCGTTCGATGCGGGCCCGCGTTTCGGAATCGAGCAGTTGCTCCGCGGGCAGGGACCGCAGGTCGATGTTCTCCCGCAGCAGTCCCATCTCGCGGTCGCGGAGTTCCGTGGTCTGCTGCTTCCAGCGATTGAGCCGCTCGTTCACGATCAGGGCGTGCTCGGCCTTGTCCACCACGTAGATCAACTGCGGCATCGAGTAGACGCGGCCGCGGCCGGGCAGATAGTCCTCGGCGAAGCCGCGCAGCACGATCGGCTGCGGCCGGATGCCCAGCGCGTCGGGGCAGAAGGTCGCCGCCACGTCAAACGCCTCCTCCTTCGGCCCGCCCGCCTGCAGGAGGCGGTCGCCCTTGTCGGGGGCGGCGTCCCCTTCTTCGGCGGCGCCTTCCCACTCGATGCCGACGCGGCGGATGCCGAAGTCGTCGCGGGCCGCGATCGTGAACCGCAGCGTGTCGCTCGAGAGCAGGATGTCGCGGTTGGGAGGCATGTCGATCGCATTCACGCCCGGAGGCTCGTCGGCGCGGGGCGACACGACGAGCACCAGCGGCCGGGCGCCCGCGAGACCGTGACGATCCCGCCACTCGATCGAGACCTTCGATTCCGCCTCCGCCTTCACCGGGGGCGTGGTCACCGTCGCGCCCTCGGGCACCACCTCCGCGCCATCGACGGCCGCCGTCGCGAGTTCGCGATTGGCGGTCGCCGCGAGCGTCACCGTGCTCCCCGTCGGCGGCGCGAGCGTGCCGCCCCGAACATCCTGCGTGAGCACTTCGTCGCGCTGCAGGTAGGCGGGCAGCTTCACGTTCGCCACGACGGCCGAAATCTCCGGGCGAAACATCGGCGTGACGCGGGTCCGCTGCCGCGCGTCGCCCACCGCCAGCGACAGCCGCGTGTCGGTGAGTTGGGGCGGCAGCGTGAAGGTGTAGGTGCCGTCCTCGAGACCGGCATCGAGCGGCTTCTGGCGGCCGACCCGCACCCGGGCCGATGCCGGCTTCCACTGGGTGTCGCCGCCGAGCCCGACCACCAGCGGCGCGGGCTCGCCGTGGGGCACCACGATCTCGGCCGGCATCCGGGCGATCCGCGTGAACGTGTAGCGCTCAACCGCCTTCCACGGCGCGAGGAACCGCGCCCAGGCATTCGCCGCCGCCGCCGGCACCAGGCAGGCGGCCAGGATCGCCGCCGCGACCGGAATGGCGGCCAGCGCGGCCCAGAGCCGATGCCGGGCGTGCGGCACCGCCGCGGTGAAGTCGTACTTCGCCGACTGCTCGGCCACCTGCCCGATCGCCGCCTCGCAGAGGGCCCGCGAGCGGCCCGGCTCCCCCTGCTTCCGGCCGCCCGAAGCCCCGTACTCCCTGACGATCTCGATGATCCCGAGCAGCTGGTCGCCCATGCTCGGAAACCGGCGGGCCAGCAGGCGGGCGAGCTGGTCGAGCGAACGATGGTTCCAGATCCAACGGTGGAACGCCAGCGGCACGACGGCGCAGGCGGCGACGGCCGCCGCGAAAATCGCGAGCCGCAACCACTGCGGCGTCTCCATGATCCGGTCGAGGCCGAAGACGAGGAGATAGCCGAGCATCACCCCGCAGGCGGCGCCGCACAGCGCCTCGACGAGCTTGATCCGCCAGACCAGCCGGCGAAAATCCCGCAGCCGCCGTTCCAGATCGGCCGGCAGCGCGATCGCCGGCGTGGACCCCGAACCGCGCCGTGTCGTTTCCATCGTGCTCATGTCAGAGGCTCCCTCAGGCTCCACCCACACCCGTCGCTCAGACCAATCCCTGCTGCTTCCGCAGCACCCAGAACATTCCCAACAAGCCCACCAGCGCGATCGCCACCGCCGGATGGCACCAGAGCTGCAGCCGGCGCACGCTGGGCGGCGGCTCCGGAAGCTCCGCGAGCGATGTGATGATCGAGGCGATCTCCTCCGGCGGCACCAGCCGGCCGCGGGTCACCTGGGCGATCTCGGCCAGCACTTCGGGACGGGCCGCGCGGCCGATGCCCTCGGCGATCGAGCCCTGCACGAAGAACGAGGCGTCGAGCGTGTCGGCCGTCTCCTTGCAGGTGAGCACCACCTCGTGCCTGCCCGGCTCGCGCGGCGTGAACGTGGAGGCGAACACGCCCCATTCCCCCTCGCCGGCCGGCGGGGTGAATCGCACCGTCTCGACCGTCCCCGACGGGGCCGTGATCCGTGCCGCCACCTCGCCACGCGACAACGGCTCGCCGCTCGCCTGGGCCACCCGGGCGTCGAGGGCGATCGACTGGCCGAGTTGCGGCTGCTCGGGGGCGAACGAGAGGCTCATCCGCTCCCCCTTGGCCATGTTGCGGCGGTAGGCCATCCACCGGACCACCTGCCCCCAGAAGCGATAGTGGTATTTGTCCTCGACGCCCTTCCGCCACCGCCACGCCCCGTCGGTGGCCATGTAGAGCACCTTGCCCGCGCCGTAGGTCCGCGTGACCAGCAGGGGAATGCGGCCGTACTCGTTGGCGGCATCCTCGTGCACCGCCAGCACCTCGCTGCCCGCCTTGGCGCGGAGCACGGGGCCATACCATTGCACGCCGGGCAGGCTTTCCCAGACCGCGATGTTTTCCTCGGCCGAATCGGCGAGCTTCGTCAGCAGGCTCTTGCGGCCCTGCTCGGTGAGCACGAGCCGGCGTGGATCGTCGCTCGTCGCGCCCTCCTTGCGAACCGGGTCGAGCACCACCGGACAGAGGTCCTCGAGGTCCGTCCCGGCGAGCGATGCCTGCTCGCCCCGCCAGCCCGGCAGGAAGACGAGGCCGCTGGCCTGATACTCGACGAGACCCTTGAGCAGCCGACAGTCCTCCGCGGTGAGCTGCTCCGGCGCCACGCCCACGTCGCCGAGGAACACGACGTCGTACTTCGACAGGTCCTCCAGCCGCGACGGAAATTTCTGGATGTAGTCCTTGTTGCCGCCGCCGCGCTTGGACAGCCCGGGCTGAAACAGGAGGCAGGAGACGTCCACGCCCGGATCGCGCGACAGGGCGTTGCGGAGGTAGCGGTATTCCCACCGCGGCACGCTCTCCACCACGAGCACCTTGAGCCGCTCCCTGCGGATCGCGATCGGCGCGGTCCGCTCGTTGTTGTCGGGGAGCAGCTCGCCCTCCTGTCTCGGCACGGTGACGGTGACGGTGAACTCGCCCACGTCCGCCGGGGTCCAGTAGATCCAGTCGGTCGCCGTCCCCATCGCCGGCAGCCGCACCTCCTTGCGGAGCACGTCGCCGCCCGAGGTCTTCATCGACACCACGACGACCCGCTCCCTGGGCAGCGACGACTGGAGCGTGAACGGAACGCGGACCGGCTTGCCGGCGACGCCCACGGTGGGGCAGTCGAGGCTCACCAATTCAACGTCGGGCAGCTTCGTCTCGCTTCCCACCGCGACGGCCACGACGGGCACCTGCGCCAGCCGCAGCGCCTGGGCCGCCTCGAGCGGCGCGGGCCCCTGGTTCCAGTCGCCGTCGCCCACCATCACGATGCTCCGCAGGTTGCGAAACCGCTCGGTGGCCGTGGCCAGCGGCTCGGAGTAGTCGGTGCCCTCCCCCGGCGGCGCCGGAGAGAACGCCGACACCTCCACGTTGAACCGCTCCTCGAGCGGCTTCCAAAACTCGCTGGTCGCGAGCGCCGCCACCGCCTCGCGCCTGGTCTGCGGCTCGCCCGCCACAGCGCCGGTGCGGATGACGTCCCGCGTGTCCATGCTCTTCGACGCGTCGTGCAGGACCGCGATCGTCGGCTTCTCGGCGGGGCGATATTCCTGCACCCACTCCGGCTGATTGAGCAGCACGGCCACCAGGCTCACGATCGCCAGCCGGATCAGTTCGAGCAGGCCCTGACCGGCGCGGTAGCCGCTCCGCCGCCAGGCGAGCAGGCAGACGGCCGCCGTGGCGGCGACCAGGGCCACCGACAGGCCGAACGTCCACGGCGTCGTGAAGAAACGAAAGCCCTGAAACTGCGGGGTCGAGGCGCCCAGCAGGACGCAGGGAATCGCCGCGATGTTCGCACCGGCAGGCATCATGCCGCAGCCTCCAGGGAGCGCATGCCCGCGAACGGTTCGCCCGTCGCTCCGGCCGGCTTCGGCAGGCAGAGAATCCCCTCCGCGATCAGCGCCAGGACCATCGCGATCAGGCAGGCCCGCCAGATCTCCTGCACGATGCTTTCGGCGTCGCCGGCCTTGCCGGTGATCCGCGCAAACGCCAGATCCCGGAAGAGCGCGTTGACGCGGTCATCGGCCGCGATCCGCGCGGCATCCTCGGCGAGCGGGCGGTTCACCGCAACCAGCCGCTCCCCAGCCTCGAAGACGCCGGCATGGAGCCCCCGCTCGGACGAGAGCGCAGCGGCCGGGCCCGCGAGCCTCTGCCAGCCGGCCCGCTCGTCGCCGAGCACCTCGGCGGCCGGACCGGCGTCCAACTGCCGCGCGGCGCCCAGGGTGGCGTTGCCGCGGTCAATCGCCCGCTGCACGAGCGCGTAGAGCACCACGCCTTCGCTCGCGAGGGTGGAATCGCGGCCGTTCGGCGTGGTGGCGCAGACGTACACGCCCCCCTTCGTGTCGGCCGTGCGGCCCACGAGCGTCGCGGTGGCGGCCCCGCCCCCAGGGCGGTCATCCACGGCGATCGCGGCGAGCGGCACATGCTCGCCGGAGAACCGGCACGATCTCGCGATCCTCAGCTCGCCCACCGGCAGCGCGCCTCCGGAGAGCGTATTGGCGAGCAGATCCTGATCGGTGCGCCACGTCGCCGGCTTCACCGGCTGCGGATGCGTCATCCACTCCGTCCACGTGATCCCGGCGAACGTCTGCGTGCCGGGCGCGTTCGGCGGAAAGAAGATCACCTGCCCGCCCCGTTCGATGAACCGCGTCACCAGGTCGGCCTCCTTGCCCTCGGGCAGATTCCCCTGCCAGAGCAGGAGGGCCGCCTCGTCCCACGGCGCCGCGGGGAGATTCTCCATCGCGACCGCCTCGGCCGACGACTTCTGATCCTTTTCGGGCGGAATCTCCGCCAGAATCTGCAGCACCCGCCGCGACGCCGAATCCTCCGCGACGACGATCGCCTTGCGCGGCGCCGGCTCGTCGAACACGAAGTAGAAGTCGTTGTCGGCGGCATTGGAGTCGGCGGGCAGCGACACCTTGCCCCAGCCCCGGGAACCGGCCGACCGCTCGAGCGGAATCGCGTGGTTCTTGAGGACGGCCTCCCGGCCGGCGAGTTCCAGATCGACCGTGGACGACACGCCGCCGATCTCGAACGTGAGCGGCAGCACGACCCGGTCCCCGTCGTTCTGCCGCAGCGCCGTGACGGTCACCAGCAGTTCCCGATCCTCGCCGCGCCGCCCGACCTTCGTGCCGGTGACGCGGACGGCGATGTTGTCGGGCGCCGGCTCGGTGTACGAGACCATCTGAAACCGCACCTGCTGGGGCAGCTTCGCGAACGCGTCGCGGAGGCTCCCCCAGGCGCCGTTCTCGATGCTCCAGTCGTTGGCCCGCTGATCGGAGCAGATCCAGACCTCGGTGGCGCCGGCCGCATTTTCCTTGACGTAGTCGTAGGCCGCCTGCAGGAGCAGCGGCATGTCGGCCGGCGTGGCCGTCGGCCCGGCCGCAGGGAGGTCGGCGAGCGCCGCCGGTCCGTCGAGCTCCAGCGGCTTCCGTGCGGGGTCGGTGAGCAGCACGCACCGCGAGGCGCCGAGCGTGGTGAGCGACTCGACGAGTTGCCGCCGGCCGGTGTCGAGTTTCGTATCGACCGCGGCCGGATCACGCTGGTGCATGGAGGGGGAGCGGTCGAGGATCACGATCGCCGTGTCCGGGCGGGCCCCGCCGGCCAGCGCCAGCCAGCCCCGGGAGAGCGGCCGGCCCACGGCGAAGATCACCGCGGCCACGGCGAGCATCCGCATCAGCATGATCAGCCAGTGCCGGAGCCGGGAATACCCGCGCGACAGCGCCTTCGCCGAGAGCAGGAACATCATCGCGGCCCACTGCACGGTCTGGAACCGCCGCTGGTTGATCAGGTGGATGACCAGCGGCAGGGCGACCAGCGGCAGCGCCGCGAGCATCAAGGGCTGGAGGAATGTCATCGCAGGCCCCTCCCGGAGGCCCGGCCCACGAGAAAGCGCGCGAGCAACTGCTCGTACGACTCGTCGGTCAGGACGCGGTGGTAGTCCACGCCCGATTCGAGCACCACCTTCTTCATGGCCTCGAGATAGGTCGTCACCGCCTGATGGTACCGGTCGGCGATGTCGATCGGATCGGCGAAGATCGAGCCGCCTCCCTCCATGTCGAGAAACCGCGTGGGCCGCTGGAACGTGAAGCCGATCTCCTGCGGATCGAGCAGGTGGAAGACCGAGACGTCGTGGTGGCGGAACCGGAGGTGGCTGAAGCTCGAAGCCAGCGCCTCGGGCTCGACGAACAGGTCCGACACGACGACCACCAGCGCCCGCTGGCGAATCGTCTCGGCGAGTTCATGCAGCACCTCCGGCAGCCGCGTGGGCCCGGCGGGCGCGGCCTGCTCGAGGATGTCGAACACGAGCCGCAGGTGCGCCGGGCTGCGCCGCGGCGGCAGCGTCCGCACGATGCCGTCGGCCACGCAGGCGATGCCGACCGCGTCGCCCTGCTGCGAGGCCAGGTAGCCGATCGCGCCGCAGATCCGCCGCGCGTAGTCGATCTTCGAGAGCCGGCCCTCGGCTGAAAAATCCATCGAGCCGCTGGTGTCGAGCACGAGGCAGCAGCGGAGGTTCGTGTCCGCCTCGTACTCCTTGACGTAGAACCGATCCGAGCGGCCGTAGGCCCGCCAGTCGAGCCGACGCAGATCGTCGCCCGGCACGTACTTGCGGTATTCGGCAAACTCCACGCTCGACCCGCGGTGCGGGCTCGTGTGCCGCCCCGACACCCCGCCCACCATCGGCTTCCGGGCCAGCAGCGGCACGCTGGCGAGCCGCGAGAGCACCTGCGGATCGAGAAAACTGCGTGGATTGCGGTCCGGAATCATGCGCTCGATCGCTCCTTCATGCCTCGTCACCCACCGCACCCGATCGGCACGTCACGGCCGCCACGATCAACCCACCTGTTCGTCGATCGTCTCCTTCACGAGCCTGCCGACGATCTGCTTGGCGTCGATCCCCTCGGCCTGGGCGGCGAAGGTCGTGATCAGGCGGTGCGTGAGCACCGGTGCCGCCACCGCCTCCACGTCCTCGAGCCGCACCATGTAGCTGCCGGAGAGCGCGGCCCGCGACTTGGCACCGAGGATCAGGTTCTGCACCGCGCGGGGACCGGCGCCCCACGAGACGAGCGGCTTGAGCCACGCCGGCGCCGTCTCGCCCCGGGGCCTCGTCTTCCGCACGAGCTTCGCGGCGAACTGGTAGATGTGATCGGGCACCGGCACGCGGCGCACCAGGTGCTGATAGTCGATGATCTCGCCGGCCGTGAGCACGTGGTCGAGCGAGGGAACGGAGTCGCCCGTCGTGCTCCGGGCGATCGCGACCTCCTCCTCCTCGGACGGATAATCGAGTTCGACGAGAAACATGAACCGGTCGAGTTGCGCCTCGGGCAGCGGGTAGGTGCCCTCCTGCTCCACGGGGTTCTGCGTGGCCAGCACGAAGAAGGGCGGGTCGAGGCGGGACGTCTTGCCCACGACCGTCACCTTGTGCTCCTGCATGGCCTCGAGCATGGCGGCCTGCGTCTTCGGCGGCGCCCGATTGATCTCGTCGGCCAGCACGATGTTGGCGAACACCGGGCCCGGCACGAAGTGAAACTCGCGGCGGCCGTCGGCGGTCTCCTGGAGGATGTCGGTGCCGGTGATGTCCATCGGCATGAGGTCGGGCGTGAACTGGATGCGGCTGAACTTCAGCGACACCGTTTCCGCCAGCTTGCTCACGAGCAGCGTCTTGGCGAGCCCCGGCACGCCCATGAGCAGGGCGTGGCCGCGGGCGAACAGGCAGATGGTGAGCCGCTCGATGGTCTCTTCCTGGCCGATGATCACCCGGCCGAGTTCCTGCTTGAGCCGCTGGTAGACGCTCCGCAGCCGGTCGAGCGCGGCGACGTCGTCGTCGTTGAGATTCGGCGCATCGCGATCCGGGGCGGAAATCGAAGCCATGGAAAGTCCTCTCGGGGCTGGGGATCGAACGGGCGGCCTGCCCGGCCGGCACCGGGTGCAGGAATGGAGGGAAACGGGGCTCGGCCCACCGTGAAGTATTGCCCACCGGGAGGACGGATTCGCACCGGGCGGCGGAATGGATGCAAAAACCCGGTTTGCACCGAGAAACGGGGCCGAATCAGCGGAGGCTGGCGGCTTCGAGGGCCTGCCGGACCAGGTCGGGCTCTTCCGCCCGCAGGCGATCCAGCTCGGCTTTCGCGGCGGCGAGCGGGCAGGCGGCCAGGTAGCCGGCCACCGCGCGGCGGACGAGAGGGTCGTCCCTGCCGAGCGTCTTCCAGAGGCGGGCCACGTCGGACACCGCCCCCCAGGACTGGTATCTGGCCAGATCGACCGCCGCATCCGCCGCGACTGCGGGGTGCCGCAGGAGTCGGGCCGTGGCCGCGGCGACGCGGCCCCGCGGCACCGTGTCAGCCAGGCTCTCCCAGGCGAACCGCAACGCGGCCAGCAGGTGCCGCGCGTCGCCCGCCCGGGCCTCGGCCCCGCAGAGGCCGCACGACTCGAGGAAGTCGAGGCCGCCGGCCCCTTCGGCCACGAGCAGGCCCGCGAGCAGGCCGTCGAACCCGGCCCGCACGTCGCTTGCCGGCGCTTCGATCGCCCGGCGAAGCACGGCCACGCTCGCGGCCCGCTCGTCGGGCCGCGTCTCCGCTGCCGCCGTGATCCCCAACGCCAGCCCGTAGAAGCCGCGCCGGCGCTGGTCGATCGCCGGCTCCTCGACCCAGGCCCGAAGTTTCGCCGCGTCGAGCGCCCCGGCCGCCGCGCGAACCGCATCGAACGGCGCGAGACCGAATTCCGTGAACGCATCGGCCGCGATGCCCCGGTCCGGATGCTCGAGCCGGCCCGCGAACCATTCGAGCCTTTGGGCCGCCGGCAGGCTCGTGGCCGGGGCCGCGGCGACGTGGGCGAGCAGCGACTCGTCGGCGGCCACCGCCTCCCAGCGGAGCGGAGCGGCCGGGGCGGCGTCGCCGAAGAGAACGGCGGTGCCCGCCACGGGGCCCTCGATCCGCGCGGTGACGAGCGGGGCGACCCCGTCGAGCCGGCCGCGAATCGCCTGACGAACCGCGAAGGGCTGCGCGGGCAGGCCGGCGGCGTCGCGCCCGGCCGCACCATCCGCCTCGCCGACGGCGGTCACGGCCGCCGCGTCGCGACGGCCGGCCAGCGACCGGCCCACCACGCCGCAGAACGGACACCCCCGGGCGGCTTCCGGGCCGGCGGCCCAGAGGACCGCGACCGTCGCGATGATCGAGACGATTCTCATCGCGTCGCCCGAGGGGCATGCGCGGGCCGCCGCGTCACGCGTACGCCGCCTCGGCCCCCCGCTCCTTCTGCATCCGCTGCCGCCAGTAGGGCGTGGTGCAGAGCAGGAGTTTGCCCGTGCCCTCGTACACATACGCCAGCTTCTGGCCCGACAACCAGTAACTGAGGAGCGACCGTGCAGGACGCCTGACCTTGAGCGTGATTCCCTGGGTGCGGCCCACCACGATCGTGCCGTCGGCGACGAGCCGCTCGTTCCGGAGCACGACCTCCTCCACCGGACCGTCCACGGCGAGCACGGCCTTGCCTTCCCCCTTGAGCGCGGTCTTGTACCAGAAGAGCCCCTGGTTGGCCCAGTACGACGTCCACATTCCCTCGCGGTGGATCGACAGCTTCACCTCGCCGTCGCTCGCCCAGAAGCATTTCGTGTCGAGGATCCAGCGCTCGCCCGGCTGGATCTGCATCATGTGGTAGCCGCCGAGCGTGGAATCGAGGTAGACGCTTCCCCGGCCGCTGTACCGGGGACGGATCAGCGACTCGTCGGAGAAGAGCGACACCCACCAGGACTTGAGCGTCGGAAAGGGCACGTCCATCGTGATGGGGCCCATCATGTGGTTGAGCGCGCCCCGCTCGGTGCGGATGTCGTCGTTGGCGAGATCGACGCGGATCCATCGCATGCCTTCGGTCGATTCGACCTCAAACGTCGCCATCGATGTCCACCTCCACGCCGCGGGTGACGCCGCCCTTCGTCCAATCGACGCTCCAGCCGGGGAAGGCGATCGCCGGATAGGGGTCCGGGGCGATCGGCTCGGCGGAGGCGTGAACGATGTCGAACTGCCGGTCGCCGCGAATCCGGCCCATCCGGAAATACTTCGTCGTGTGCTGCGTCTTCGGATCGAGCCGGACCTTGCCGCCCGGCCCGTCGAACGTGAGCCCGTCGCGCATGGCCTGGCGGACCGCCTCGGTCTCGAACGAGCCCGCCTTCTCGACGGCCTGCTTCCAGAGATGCACGAGGCACCAGTCCGGCTCCATCGGATCCCCCGTGACGCGGTCGTGGCCGAAATCACGGCGGAAGCCGTCCACCCACGCGCGGTTGGCCTCGGTGTCGAGGCTCTGGAAGTAGCAGGACGCGGCGTAGTGCCCCGCCACCTGCGCGGGCAGCAGGCTCCGCAACTCGTCCTCGGCGATGCTGGTCGAGACGACGGGCAGTCGCGCCGGATCGACCTTGGCCTCGGCGAGCGCCGCAAAGAGGCCGAGGTTCGAGTTGCCGTTGACGGTGTTGAGCACGCAGTCGGCACCGGACGCGAGGATCGTCTTCACGGTGGCCGCGAAGTCGCGCTCCCCGAGCGGCAGGTAGGCTTCCCCGACCGGACGCAGGCCCTTGTCCTTGAGGTACTTGCGGGCGATGAAGTTCGCCGTCCGCGGGTAGACGTAGTCGGATCCGACCAGGAAGATTTTCTTTCTGAAGCCACCGGCCGCACTGTGGAGCCAGTCGAGGGCCGGAAAAATCTGCTGGTTCGGCACCATGCCGCCGTAGACCACGTAGGGCGACGATTCGTTGCCCTCGTACTGCACGGAGTAGAACAGCAGCTTCTTGGACTCCTCGAAGAGCGGGAGGACCGCCTTGCGGCTGGCGCTGGTCCAGCAGCCGAAGACGGCCGCGACCTGCTCGTCCAGGAGTTGGCGGGCCCGCTGCTGGAACAGCTCCGTCCGCGAACGGGGATCGGGCGCGCGGGCCTCGATCTCGTAGCCCAGGATGCCGCCGGCCTTGTTGATCTGTTCGAACGCATGCAGCTCGACGTCGCGCAGCGCCGTCGCGCTGATCGAGAGCGGGCCCGTCTGCGAGTGGAGCAGGCCGACCGTCACGCGCTTCTGTTTCGGCGGAATGCCCATCGAGCAGCCCACGAACAGCGCCGGGGCGAGGGCGCGGGCGGCGGCCACGGTTGCCGCCGCGCCCTGGCCGAGCGCACGGCGGCGCGAGAGCGCGGCGGACGGGGGCACGGGAGTGGCGGCGGCGGGCGGCTTCATTCTTCATTCATCCGTTTGTAGATGACCTTGAAGACGTCGGAGGAAATGCTGACGTCGCCCCGAAACGGCTGGTTCATGTCGAAGATCAGGTGCATCATCGTGCCCAGGTAGGCCGCCAGGATGCCTCCCAGCACGAGTTGGGTGATAAACCGCATGTCAAAGAGCCAGCAGATCGTGATGTTGAGGATCGCCCCCAGGATCATCACGTACCACATCGAGGACGGCAGGGACGACTGCACCGAGAACAGCCGCATGCGCCGGCATTCCAGGAAGTTGTTGAACTGCCGCAGCGCCTCGGCGTGGATGATCTGCTCGGCGGGCGTGCGGGGCTGGAATTCGAGCAGCTTCTCGTGAAAGGCCTCCGCCCGGATCGTGCCCTCCTCCGGAATGATCCCCTGCTGCTGCAGGGGCCAGGCGTAGTTGATCACGTAGCGCGTGTAGTCGCGGAGCAGCCAGCGCAGGTTCTGCCCGTAAGGCTCCGGGTAATGGGAGATGTCCTCGTAGAGCGCCGAGAGGGCCGCCGCCTCGCGGGTCACGTTCTCGCCGGCGCTGGAGACGTTCTGGTAGGCGGTGACGGCGATCAGGCCGAGCAGCAGGCCGTAAAACACGCAGAAGCAGGAGAGCACGTAGCCGACGATGTCGTTCGCCCCCGGCGTGTTCTTCACGAACTGCCGGAGGATGGGCCGGATGAAGATGGAACCGAGCCAATAGAATCCCACGAAGCCGGCGATGAAGAGCAGCGCGGCCTTGTATGCAGGGATGTCGTAGATCCAGAAGAAATCTTCGACGGAGGGGAGCATGGGGGCATGCCGGCGGCCCGGCGCGTGGAGTGTGATGGGGATCCAGGGGGAGCGGCGACGGCCGCCGCCGCGATCGTACCAGCCTGCTGCAGCTACTGCACCTCCTCGCCGTCGAGCGCGTAGATCGCCAGGTGCTTTCCGTCCGGCCCCCGCAATTCCTCGACGCGAAACGTTCCCGCCACCGCCACCGGGCGGATCGAAAACTCGGCGGTGCGTCCGGGCCGCATCCGCACCACGACGCAGTCGTGCAGCGCGGCCCCGGGACCGAAGCAGCATTCCTGATTGTCGCGGACGAGCACGAATTGCGTGAGCCCCGACTGCTGGAAGCTCGGGAGGATGTAGCCGCGAATCCGCACCGGCTGCCGCTCGAGCGCCGTCACCCGCTTGGGCAGCAGATCCCGCACGAAAGGATCCCCCTTCTGCATCTCGAGCTTGATGTCGTCGAACGAGATGTCCCGCGGCGGTCCGACCGGCGGCGCGGGCGGGGGCGGGGCGAATTCGGCCGGCGGCGGCCCTTTCGCCGACCGGGGTGGCGCCGTGGCGACCGCGGTCGAGTCGCTCCCGCAGCCGAAGCCGGCGACGAGGAGGAAGAGCAGTGCCAGGCCGGTGAGCGTGCGTGCCATGATCCGTATCGCGCGTCGCTACCGAACGCGGGCGTTCTCGAGGTGGTAGAGCACGCCGCCGCCGAGCTCCGGGGTGCCGGCCGGACGGACGTGGAACGTGCCGGCGATCTTGGTGAGCCGCGGCGTGAAGGGGATGCCGGCGGAATCGGCCAATTGCACGAGCACGCGGTCGGTGATCTTTGGGTTGCCGCCGAAGCAGCAGTCGCCCTGATCGCGAACGAGCAGGAACTGGACGATCCGCTCCGTCTGCTTGCCCGGATACATGTAGCCCTTGAGGAGCACGTTCCGACCGTCGAACGCCCGCGCGGAGTCGGGCACAGTGTCGGGCGGGTCGCCCGCCAGCGGCTGCAGCATCTGGTAGTTCATGCGCTCGAAGCCCGCCGGCAACTCCGCCGCGTAGACGAGGGAGAGCCGGGTCAGGCCGCCGGCCAGGGCGGCGGCCGACACGAGCATCGCCCCGATCGCGAGCGGCCGGCCCGTGAGTTCCGTCGGCCGCCGCGCGATGTCGCGCAGGGCCACCGAACCGAGCACCATGCCCAGCACGGGAACCACCGCCAGCCACCAGTCGAGGAACGCCAGCGGCGACAGGAGGCCGAGCACGCCCGCCGCGATCGCCACCCCCGACACCGCGCGATACGCGTCCGCCGCATCCGCCGCGCCGGATGCACGGGGAGCGATCTGCGGCGGCGTGTCAAAGAGTCCCGTGGCCATGTGAGCGGATGGGGTGAGCGAACCTGTTGCCGGCCATGCTACCGCGCCGTCTTCCCCCGCGACGCGACCGCGCCGCCGTCGCCCGGCCGCATCGCCGCCCGGGCCGCGACCGCCACGACCAGCACCGCGGCGGCCCACAGCAGCCATTTCGACGTCTGCACCCGGGCCGCGTCGTCGCCGCCCGCGGCCGGCTGGTTCGGGTCGCCGCCCGGCACGTCGTCGGTCGCCTCCTCGTCGGCCAGCACCGGCGCGATCTTCGCGGCGAGCGCGGCATCGTCGCCGGCTGCCGCCGGCAGGGCGACCTCGGCCACCGGCGCGGTGGGCGACTCTCCCGGATCTCCGTCTCCCTGGCTCCCGGCCGCCGCCTGCTGCCCGGCGATGGCCCCCGCCAAACCGGCGAGCGTGGCCGCCCGGCGGACCGCCTCGGGATCGATCTTCTCGAGCTCCGCGACCGCCGCCGCCGCTTCGGGCAGCGGGCAGGCCCGGAGGTAATTCACGATCGGCTCGCGGACGAAGATGTTGTCGGCCTGCGCGGTCTTGAAGATCTCGACGAGCTTGTCGACCACCGACCAGTCCTGCCACCGCGCCAAGTCCGCGATCACGAGGTCGGCGAGTTTCGGCTCCTCGAGCAGCAGCCGCAGCGACTGCAGCACGCGCTCGCGCGGCACCAGGTCGGACTCCTCCCCCAGGAACCGCAGCGCCATCACGGCGGCATACGTCTCGGCGAAGGGCACCTGACGCCCTTTGCGTTCGAGAAACAGCGTGTCCACGAGATCGAGCGCCGCCGGCCCCCGCAGCGCGACGTAACAGGCGATCAGCGCGTCGAGGCCGCTGCGAACCTCCGCCTGATCGGCGCTGAGCTTCTCGCCGTTGGCGGCGTTGCCCTCGAGGATCGCGCCGATCCGATCGGCGTCTTGCTCCGAGCCGCACACGCCCAGCATGGTGGCGTAGAGGCGGCGGCGGTTGGCCTGGACCTTCGGGTTCTCGATCCAGCCGAGGAGCTTGACCGGGTCCATCCGCTCCTTGAGGCCGCGGACGTCGTCATAGGGGGCCACCGCGAACTCGTCGTAGGCATCCCGCGCGAGCGTCTCGTCCTCGTCTTCGAGATGCCGCTCGAAGAACGCCAGCCGGTCGGCGCCCTTCTCGGGCAGGTCGGCGAGCTGCTTCAGGTAGTCAACGGCCCGCTCGCCGACCTTGATCGGACTCGACCAGACGAGCTGCGGCGGCTCGATCCCCATGAGCAGGAAGAGCGCACCGACCGGCTTCTCCTCCAGCATGATCGTCTCGATTGGCTTGCCGTCGGGACCGAGCAGCCCGGCGTCGGCGACGAGCTCCGAGCCCTTAAGGACCTCGACGACCTGGAACTTACCCTTGGGGAGCGGACCTTCGGCCCGCGGCGACAGCGAACCGGCGGGCGGCGGTTCGACGAGCCGGGCGATCACGGCCGCCTGGCTCTGGGCGATCTCCTGCGCGAACGTCAGCGACACGGCCGAGCAGAACGGGCACGCCGGCGCGGGTCGCGCGACGGCCACGACGGACACGGCCATGCACGCCGCCACGATCAGGAATCGACGAGCGGGATTGGGATTGCGCATGCCGGGCAGTCTATCAAAAGTCATGCCCGCCCCCGCCCGGGCTGCTCGTGTCAGAGCCACTTGGCCACGTCGGTGCGGTAGGCGGCCAGGGCGGGAAGGAGCGCCGCCGCGATGGCCAGGGCGATCAGGAAGGGCACGAGCAGGAGCTCGGCCAGCGGCGCCGCCGAGAGCACGCTCACCGGCACCCCGGTATGGGCCGTGATCCAGGGGCCGATCGCGGCCACGATCAGGTGGCCGAGCGCCCAGCCGGCGAGCCCGCCCCCCACGGCCAGCAGCACCGCCTCGATGAGCACCGTGGCCAACACGTGCGTCCGCCGGGCGCCGAGCGCCCGCATGACCGCCACGTCGCGGCTGCGCTCGAGCGACGAGCCCACCATGCTCACGAGGATGCCGATCGCCGAGACGAGCACGACCAGCGCCGTCACGAGCAAGAGCACCAGTTCGAGCGGCCGCACGAAGAGGTCGAAGAGTTCCCTGATCACGCGCACCGGCATCGTCGCCTGCCCCTCGCGCCCCTCGTTGATCGCCTGGTTGAGGCCCATCGCCGTCAGCTCCGGCGGCATGCCCGCGGGCGCCGCCGTTTCGAGGAGGATGGCCGTCACTTCGCGCTGCGCCAGCGGCAGCGGCACGGGCCGGTCACCCGCTCCGCGGGCGGCCGGCGGCGGGCTGGCGGCGGGCTCCTGCCCCTCGACCGGCTTCGAGTGCCCTTCCTGCAGGTAGAACCCCTCCATGTTGACGTAGGTGCCGCGATCGACCGGCGTGCCGGTCCGGGCGAGGATGCCCACCACGCGGAACGGGTCGTGCTCCAGGCCGTCGTCGGCGCCGTGGGTCGGCGCGAAGGTATCGCCCACCCGGAGCCCAAGGTTCTCCGCCACGGCGGCGCCGAGCACGCCGGCGAAGAAATCGTCGTCGCGGAAGTTCGCCCCGGCGGCCAAGCGGAACGGCCGGCCGTCGCCCATCGTAAGCCGGTCGAAGTAGGCGGCGTTGGTTCCCACCACGCGGTAGCCGCGGAAGTAATCCCCCATGCAGATCGGCACGGCCGTCTTGGTGCTGCCCGCGTACCGACCAGCGACGCCGTCAGCCCGCTCCGCGGCGGGCAGAAACTCCTGGTAGACCGAATAGGGGACGTTTTCGATCGGCTTGCTGATCAGGTAGACGCTGTTGAGGACGAGCTGCAACGGGCTCCCCTTGGCCCCCACGATCATGTTGTAGCCCAGGCCCGCGCCGCTCTCGAACGCCCGCCTCACGATGCCGCCGGTGACGAGCGTGGCCACGACGAGCGCCACGCCGAGCGCGAGCGACAGCGCCGTCAGGCCGCTCGTCAGGAGCCGCTGCCGGATGTTGCGCCAGGCGATGCCGAACAGGCTCATGGCTGCAACCGGCCGCGCCGTCCCTGGTCGTTCATCGCGCGGCTCCCGACGGGACGGCCGCGCGATTGAAGTCTTCGAGCCGGAGCCGCCGGGGAAACTGGGAAGCGACGTCGGGGTCGTGCGTGACCACGAGCAGGGCCACTCCCTGCTCGGTGCAGGTGCCGCGGAGCAGATCGATCACCTGCTGCTGGTGGGCGGCGTCGATGCTGGCCGTCGGCTCGTCGGCGAGGATCACGCGCGGGCGGTTGGCGAGCGCCCGGGCCACGGCCACCCGTTGCTGCTGCCCGATGGAGAGCTGCGCGGGCTTATGGTGCAGGCGGTGCGAGAGCCCCACCGCGGCCAGCAGGTCGGCCGCCCGCCAGCGGTCGGGCTTGCCGGAGCCGAACGACATCGCCACGAGCACGTTTTCGATCGCGGTGAACCCCGGCAGGAGGTTGAACTGCTGGAACACGAGGCCGAGCTTGTCGGCCCGGATCCGGTCGCGGCGGGCCTCGTCGAGCCGGCCGAGATCGACGCCGTCGATCACCACCCGGCCGGCGTCGGGCCGCATGATCCCGGCAATCACGTGGAGGAGCGTCGATTTGCCGGAGCCGCTCTGCCCCTCCAGGGCGCACTGCTCCCCCTCGCCGAGGGCGAAGGCGGGCACGTCGAGGACGTCGATCGACTCGCCGCCGGGCAGGGCGAATGACTTCCGGACGCTCTCGAGTTCGATGACGGGAGTGGCCATGGCGGTGCCAGCAACGTAGCAGAATCGGCCGCGGCGGTCCCGGCCACGGCGGGGTTTTCCACGGGCCGATTGAGCCGCGGCGGCGGCGCGGTGTATATTCCGCCGCCTCACCTCTATCCTGCCCGATTTTCCACTTTCCAGGAGATTCGCCGTGCCCATTCGCGTCGGCATCAACGGTTTCGGCCGCATCGGTCGCCTCACCTACCGCGCCATCTACGAGAAGTACGGCCTCAACGGCGACGTGCAGGTGGTCGCCCTCAACGATCTCACCGACGCGAAGACCAATGCCCATCTCCTCGAGTTCGACTCGAACTACGGCCCCTTCAAGGGCACGGTCGGCTACGAGGGCAACGACCTGATCGTCGATGGCCACAAGATCAAGGTCTTCGCCGAGAAGGATCCCGGCGCGATCCCGTGGGGTTCGCAGGACGTGCAGATCGTGGTGGAGAGCACCGGTTTCTTCACCGACGCCACCAAGGCCGTCGCCCACAAGCGCGACAGCGTGAAGAAGGTGATCATCTCGGCGCCGGCCAAGAACGAGGATCTGACCCTCGTGCTCGGCGTCAACAACGACATGTACGATCCGAAGAAGCACCATGTGATCTCCAACGCCTCCTGCACGACCAACGGGCTGGCGCCGGTCGCCAAGGTGCTGCACGAGACCTGGGGCATCGACCGCGGCCTGTTGACCACGGTGCACGCCTACACGAATTCGCAGAAGACGGTCGATACGGCCGCGAAGGATCTCCGCGACGCGCGGGCCGCGGCCCTCAACATCGTGCCGAGCAGCACCGGCGCCGCGAGGGCGGTGGGCCTGGTGATCCCGGCGTTGCAGGGCAAGTTCACCGGCATGGCGTTCCGCGTGCCGACGCCGACGGTGAGCGTGGTCGACTTCACCGCGATCCTCAACAAGGAGGCCTCGCCGGCCGACATCAACGCGGCGATGAAGAAGGCCGCCGAGGGCCCGCTCAAGGGCATTCTGCGGTACACCGAGAAGGAGCTCGTCTCGACCGACTTGAAGGGCGACCCGCACAGCTCGATCTTCTCGGCCGTGGACACGATCGGTCTGGGCAACTTCGTGAAGGTCGTGAGCTGGTACGACAACGAGTGGGGCTACTCCAACCGCGTCGCCGACCTGCTCAACTTCCTGGAAGACAAGGGGCTCTGAGCCCCGCGCCGCCGGGCCGTCCCGAGCTCACCGGGTGGGAATCGTCGCGTCGGCCTCGAGCGGCGGCCCGTCCGGGACCGCCAGCCGCACCGCCACCCGCACATGCGGGCCGGCCGGCGGCTGGCCCGGCCACGGCAGCGCGAACTGCATTCCCCGCGTCCGCGAGGTGGGCCGGAAGCTGGTGGCTGCCTCCGCGGCCGGAATCAGCCATTCGGCGATCGGCGGGCCTTCGCCCTGCGCCGCGTCGAAGACCGTGATGGCCACGTCGCCCGCCGGTGCCACCATCCGCTCCTCGTCGGTGCGCGGCTCGACGACCACGGCGAGCTGCTCGCTCACACCATCGCCGTTCGCGTCGATGCAGGCCGTCTGCGCCGGATTGACCACGAGACGGGTCGCACGGCCGGTCCCCGTCAGGCCAGCCGCGAACGAGAGCTGCCGACCGGCCGGCGACTCAGCCGCCCCGGCGGCGTCCACCGGTCGGGCCGCCGGATCGAAGGCAGCGGGAGAGGGCGGGGGCAGGTCGAGGCCGCCGTCGGCCACCGGCTGAATGGGATTGGCGGGCGCTGCATTGGCCCCGCCGTTGGCGGGCAGGGGCGGCACGTTGTCGAGCACCGGCGGCGCCAGTTCGACCGGCGGCCCGGAGTTGACGGGCGCACGCGGTGCGGCGGAGCCCGCATCCGGGATCGAGATGGCCGGCGGTACCGGTGCCGCCGTCGCGGGCCGGGGCCTTCCCGGAGCCCTGCGCGGCGCCGCCGCCGGATCGGTGTCCGACACCCCCAGCTGCCGCCGCAGGCTCGCATTCTCCCCGGCCGTCCGCTCGAGCCGCGCGCACTTCTCCTGCAGCTCGTCCTGCAGCTGGTAGATCTGATCCTCCTGATACCGCAGCTCGCGCTCGAGGAGCTGCTGGTTGAGGTCGCTTTTGCAGCCGACCAGACAGACCGCGGCCGGCACGATCCACCACCGCCACGTCGTTCCGGAATCGACCCTTCGCGTGGGCTTCATGACGCGCCTCCTTGCGCCTCATCGTCCGCCTCGTCGTTCGCCTCACCCCGTGCGGCCTCGCGCCCGCGACCCTCTCGGAGCCGCCGGCCGCTCAGCCGCCCTTCTGCGTCGGCATCCTGTCAATCACCTCGTCGATCAACCGGTAGTCGAGCGCCTCCTGCGCCGACATGAACTGGTCGCGATCCGTGTCTTGCTCGATCTTCTCGAGCGGGTGTCCGGTGTGCTTGAGCAGGATCGCATTGAGCTTCTGCTTGACGTTCTTGAATTCCTTGGCGTGGATCATGATCTCCTCCGCCGTGCCCTCCATGCCGGCCAGCGGCTGGTGGATCATGATCCGGGCGTTGGGCAGGGCCCGGCGCTTCCCCTTGGCGCCCGCCGTGAGCAGCACCGCCC
>JBEIQP010000026.1:0-28373 GCA_040376455.1 Planctomycetaceae bacterium
ACGCAAACCTCGCCATCCTGGCCTCGGTTTGCTTGGCGGCCATCCGGCCGCTCGCGCGAGGCGTCGCCTCCTGCGACGCTGTCTCATCCTCCCCTCGCCATCCTGGCCGCTCGCGAGAGGGGCTGCCCGTGCCCTGAGAGCCGGGCTTGGCGGCAAGCGAAGCCAGGGATGGCGAAGCGCAGCCGACACGCAGTGAGCGCAGGCCTGGAAGGCCGTAGCGAACGTCCGGCGACAGGGTACGGGCAGCCCCGACCCCGACGCATGACCACAGCGAACGTCCGGCGACAGGGCACGGGCAGCCCCGCCCCCGACGCTCGGCGGCACACTCATCCGCCCACGGGACGCAACGCGAAAAACGTGTCGTGAATCGCGTTGCTGGCGCCGTTCAGCCGCTCCTGAAACGCGTCGATGAAGCCGTGCAGCCCGTCCGCGTCGGCCAGGATCTCGTCGATGTGGCCGTAGTCGAGTTCCGATCGCAGCCGACCAAGCCGCTGCTCGGCCGGATTGGAATAACTGCCCTTCATGCCCCCCGTCACCGCCAGCAGCGACTCCTCCGCCTTGATCAGACAGAAGTGCATCGCCCGGGGAAACGCCCGGTCGAGCACCAGAAACTCCGCCACGTGCCGCCGCGACACGGCCCCATACTGCTTGCGATACATCTCCAGGGCGCTGGCGCTCTCGAGTACCGCCGACCACTGGATCGCGTCGCCCGTGTCGCCCGCCGCGCCGGCCGGCTGGAAGTAGTGCTCGACGTCGAGCACCCGCGACGTCTTGTCGGCCCGCTCGATGAGCCGGCCCATGCGGGCGAAGTGCCAGGCCTCGCCGTGCGACATCGTGGCGTCGGTCACGCCCGTGATCAGCTGGCTCGCCCGCTTCACTTCGTCGAGAAACTCCCGCGGGTGATGCAGCTCCGCGTGGCGGGCCGCCGCCGCCCGCACGAAGAGATGCGCCTTGTTGATCTCCTCCCACATCGGCGTGCTGATCATGTCCCGCACGGTGCGGGCATTTTCCCGCGCGGCCTGCAGGCAGCTGGAGATCGAGTTGGGGTTGCGGGAGTCGAACGCCAGAAACTCGATCACGTGCCCCTGGTCAGCCAGCCCGTGCCGCGCCCAGAAATCGGCCTGGTCGCCGAACGTGCAGACCAGGGCGTTCCAGAGACGACCGTGGCTGATCGTGCCCTCGAGCGCCAGGTCGAGCGCGGTGTCCACCGCGCGGGCGACGTTCTCCGCCCGCTCGATCTGGCGGTTCATCCAGTAGACGCTGTCGGCGACGCGGGAGAGCATGTCAGGGCCTCGACTCGTGAACGACCCACGTATCCTTGCTGCCGCCCCCCTGCGACGAATTCACGACGAGCGAGCCCTTCACGAGGGCCACGCGGGTGAGCCCGCCGGGAAGCACGAAGATCTCCTCGCCGTAGAGGATGAAGGGGCGCAGGTCCACGTGGCGGCCCTCCAGCGAATCGCCCACGACGGTCGGCACGCGGGAGAGCGAGAGCATCGGCTGGGCGATGTAGTTCCGCGGGTTGGCCTTGATGCGGGCCCGACACTCCTCCAGTTGCTCCTTCGTGGCCCTGGGCCCCAGCACGATGCCGTAGCCCCCCGACTCGTTGGCCGGCTTGACGACGAATTCGCCCAGCCGGGAGAGCACGTGGTCGCACTGCTTTTCCTCGCCGCACACGAACGTGGGCACGTTGGGAATGATCGCGTCCTCGCCGAGGTAGTAGCGGATGATCTGCGGTACGTAGGCGTAGACCGCCTTGTCGTCGGCGATGCCGGTGCCGGGGGCGTTGACCAGGGCGACGTTGCCGGCCCGATAGGCCGCCATCAGGCCGGGCACGCCCACGAGGGAGTCCTCGCGGAAGGCGAGCGGGTCGAGAAAGTCGTCGTCGATCCGCCGGTAGATCACATCGACCCGCTCCAGGCCGCGCGTGGTCCGCATGAAGACGACGTCCCCCTGCACCACCAGGTCGGATCCCTGCACCAGCTCCACCCCCATCTGCCGGGCGAGGAAGCTGTGCTCGAAGTAGGCCGAGTTGTAGATGCCCGGCGTGAGCACCACCACGTTCGGGTCCCGGGCCTGCGGCGGCGCGATGTATTCGAGCATCGCGAGGAGTTTCTCGGGGTAGTCCTCCACCGGGCTGATCCGCTGCCCCTCGAAGAGCTGCGGAAAGGTCCGCTTCATGACCTCGCGGTTCTCGAGCACGTAGGAGACGCCCGACGGCGTCCGCAGGTTGTCCTCGAGCACGTACATCACGCCGTCGCCGCCCCGCACGAGGTCGGTGCCCGTGATGTGACACCACACGCCGCGCGGCGGCTTGAGCCCGGCGCACGGACCGCGGAAGCACTTGCCGGAATCGACGAGCCAGTCGGGCACGACGCCGTCGGTCACGATCTGGCGTTGGTTGTAGACGTCGTCGATGAAGAGGTTGAGGGCGTGAATCCGCTGCTTGAGCCCGCGCTCGATCACGCTCCACTCGGCGGCGTCGATCACCCGCGGCACGATGTCGAACGGCCAGACCTTCTCCGTCCCGGCCTCGTGGCCGTAGACGTTGAACGTGATCCCCATGTTGAGGAGCGTCTTGTCGGCGGCCCGCTGCCGCTCGGCCAGCTCGCCATTGGAGAAGGCGGCCAATCGCCGGGCCAGGAGATCGGCGCCCACGCGGGGGCGGAGCCCCTCGTCGAAGAGCTCGTCGTAAAAACCGTCGGTCCGGTAGGCCTGAAGATCCATGGCGGCTGCTGTTGGGAAGGGGGGCGTCACCCCGCGACAGCCAGGCCGCCTGCACGGCCACCGCGGATCGACGTCACCATACCCGCGGGGCGGCCGGTGAGAAATGGCCGCCGCTGCCGCCGCGGCTTCAGGCCCGCGCCGGGATCAGTTCCTCGAGCAGCCGCGACATTTCCTCGGTGTGGATCGGCAACTGCACGAACCGGCGGATGCGGTCGAGCCGCACGTGCCCCGCCACGTTGTCCTGCGTCTCGCCGGCCACCAGCACCCCCGGCACCGCCGCGTAGGTCGGGTCGGTCGTGAGCTGGTTGAAGGCATCGACCCCGGAGTAGCCCAGCGCGTGCGTGCTGATCACGAGCGCGTCGGCCGGCTGCGGCGTGGCGGCGAATCGCGTGAGCGCCCGCTGCGGGTTTTCCGTGATCAGCACCCGGTAGCCGAGCCGGCCGAAAAACTTCCGGAACGTCTGCTGCGCGCTCGGCGAGACCTCGACCACCATGAGGCTGCCCTTGACCGGCCCCGAATCGGTCGCCAGCACCGCTCGCGGTGCTTCGCCGCTCCCCTCCGCATGCACCGCGATCGCGTGCTCGACCCCGCGGCAGACGTCCGCCATCGACTGCAGCCGCTCCAGCGGATCGAGATGCATCATCCGACCGACGAGCTCGACGACGTCGCGCGGCACGTGGGAATCCCTTGTGCCGAGCGGCTCGATCTCATGGAAGCGCCGGGGATCGGCCCGCATGGCCCGGTCGCGTGTCTCCTGCAGCGCCGGCGCGCCGGAGAGCATCAGGTAGGCGATCGTGCCGAGGAAGTAGATGTCGCTGCGCACGCTGTCGTCGCGCATCCCCGCCATCTTCTCGAGGGCGGCGTAATCGACCGTCCGCGGCTGCATGATCCGGCCCAGCGCCTTGTCGCCCGAATCGTCCACGCCGGCGAGACCGAAGTCCACGATCTTGGCCTGACCGGTGGAGGACACGAGCACGTTCGACGCCTTGAGGTCGCGATGGGTGACCCCGCGGCGGTGCGCGTAATCGAGTGCCGACGCCATCTGCAGGAGGAGTTCGAGCGACTTGCCCACGTCGAGCGATTTGCGAATCCGGACGAGCTCCCGCAGCGTCTGCCCCTCGACGAACTCCATCGTGATGTAGCTCGTGTCGTGCTCCCGGCCGACGTCCTCGATGGCCACGATGTGCGGATGCCGCAGCAGCCGGCCCATCTCCCCCTCGTGCTGAAACGACTTCTGCTTCTCGGGATCGGTCCCATACCGCTTGCGGAGCACCTTCACCGCGAGGCATCCGCCGTTGTCGCGGTGTACGGCGCGATAGACCCGGGCGAACGAGCCGGCGCCGATCTGGTAGAGAATCTTCGCCCGTCCGTAGTAGAAGCCGTCGCGTTCGTGGTGCTGCAGCCGCTCGAGCTGGTAGCCCGTGAGCAGTTCGCGGCGCACCAGCAGCGTGCCGAGTTCGGTGGCGGGCCGCTGCGGCCCGCCGATCTCCCGCACGGCGAGCTCGAGATCGGAAGCCGCCACGAGCTCCAGGTGGGCCAGAATCTGAGCGAGTTGTTCGGCCGTCGAAGGGATCATGCGGCGTGCCCGGAATCGCTCCTCACCAGATCCTCAAGAAACCTCATATTTCCCATTTCGGGGCCGTGGTGCAAGCCCCTGCCGGGCGATTCGTCCGTGCCTAAAACAAGGTGGTGTCTTGGTTTGGGTGGAGGGCCGCCCGCGGGCGGTGCCGCGGGGTTTCCCCCGGCTGCTCTGGAGCCGGCGTCGGCCGGCCTGCTACAAGCCGCAGTTTCCCCAGTCTGGCACCCCTCATGCACCATCCACCCGCCGCTCGACGACGTGGCTTCGGCCGGCCGCTGGCGCTGGTGGCGGTGCTCTGCCTCTGTGCGGCGGCGCCGGCGGCGCCCCCCGATGCCGGCGGCGGCATCTGGACGCTGGCCGAGTCCGACACCTCGCCCCGCGTCGCCAGCCATGGCTTTTCGACCGCAGCCGCCCGGCAGGGCCGCCCCTGCGAGCGGTTCGTGATCGACGCCTCGAACGGCACCACCCTCCGCCTCCAGACACCGGTCGGACCGGCGGCCGTGATCGACGAGTTTCTGGGGGCGGTGTGGATGCGCGCGAACCGGCCCGACGTGCGGCTGGCGGCCCGGGTGGTGCTGCCCGACTTCATCTCGCAGAAGACGGGCCGGCCCGTCGAAGTGCTGCTGCCCGGCTCCGTCTCGCGGGAGATCGACGGCTGGGAGCAACTGCGGGTGGGCGACCTCCCGGCGGCGCTGGCCCGCCGCCTGCCGGCCCTCCACCTCGAACACGGCGCGGCCGGCAGTGCCGCGGGCGCGTCGATCACGCATCTGGTCCTGGAACTCTATTCCGCGCCCGGCCGCTACGACATCGTGCTGGACGACGTCGCCGTCGAGGGGGCGGTGGCGGCGCCGCCGCGAAACGCCGCCGCGGCCCGCGGCCCCGTGCGCGACCCGCTGGTCAGGCCGGCTTCGGGAACGCAGCCGGCGGTCGATCCCGCGGCCGTCGATCCCCCCGCGGGCCTGGCCCGGGGCGTCGTCGAGGTGGCCGGCCTCCCCTTCTTCCCGCGCGTGCTCGATCACAGCGGCGAGCCGCTCGCCGCCATCGCCGCGCTCGGCTTCAACGGCGTGCGTCTCGCGGCGCCCGCCTCGTCCGAACTGCTTGCCGAGGCGCGCCGGGCCGGCATCTGGGTGATCTGCCCGCCGCCGTCGATTCCCGACGTGGACGTGAGCGACCCCGAGGCCACGCCGATGCTCCGCAACTGGGATCGCGTGCTCATGTGGGACATGGGGAGCGGGCTTTCCGAGGCCGACATCGAGCCGCTGGCCGAACAGGCCCGGCGCGTCCGCACCTGCGACCTGCGGCCGACGAGACCGCTCATCGCCTCCGCCGACTCGGGACTCCGGAGCGTGTCGCGGCACGTGGACATGATGGTCGCGAGACGGACCGTCCTCGGCACGAGCCTCGAACTGATCGACTACCTCACATGGCTGCGCGAGCGACCGCGGCTGACGCGGCCCGGCACCCCGCTCCTCGCCACGCTCTCCACGGAGATCGATCCGCAGACCGCGCGGCAGGCGGCGGCGATCGCCGGCGTGGGCGCCCGGGGGCTGGCGGTCGATCCGGAAAGCCTCTGCCTCGCGTCGCTCTCCGCGGTGGCGGCCGGCGCCCGGGGCATCTTCTTCTCCTCGTCGCGGCGGATCGACTCCGACGACCACGAATCGCGGCTTCGGGCCGCGGCGGCCCGGGAGATGAACCTCCGCCTCGCGATCCTGGAGCCCTGGGCGGCGGCAGGACGGTTCGCGGCGACGGCCCAGTCGAGCAACCCCGAGGTGCAGGCCTTCGTCATGGAGGCGGCACGGGCCCGGATGGTCGTGGCGTGGCGGTGCGTGCAGGGCGCGCAGATCTGCGCGCGGCGGTACGAAGGCGCGCTGCCTCAGGACGCCGCGGCCGTCACGCTCCTCGTGCCGGGCGTGCCCGAGGCGCATCAGGCGTGGGAGGTGGGGCCTGGCGGCCTGCGGCCGCTGAAGCAGCGGCGGGCCACCGGCGGCGTCGCGGTGACGCTCGATCACTTCACGTCGCACGCGCTCGTGCTCATCAGCGGCGAGCCGGCCGTGACCGCGCACGTCCAGGAACGGCTGCGCGAGGCGGCGCCGCGCGAACTCGACTCCGCCCGCACGCTCGCCGGCCTCGTGCTCGCCGACGACGCGGTCTTGCTCGGCCGGCTTCCGCCCACCGCGATCGGCAACCTGCCGGTGGCCGCCATGCTCGGCGAGGCGCAGCGCGAGGCGTTGGAAGCCGAGGGGCTCACGGCCGCCGACCCCGCCGTGGCCGTCGCGAAATTCCGCCGCAGCGCGTCGATCAGCGGCCAGTTCGAACGGCTCGCCTGGGAACGCGGCGTGCAGGGCACCGGCTCCCTCCTCACGCTGATGTCCAGCCCGCTCGCCACCTCCGACTCCACGCTCGCCGAGCAGTGGCGGTTTACCGAGGCGCTCGCCGCCGCCGCGCCCGGCGCGGAGATGCTGCCCGGCGGCTCGATGGACCGGATCGAGGATCTGGCCGGCACCGGCTGGCGGCATTTCGCGCAGCAGCAGGCCGACATCCGCACGAGCGTGGACATCGCGCGCGAGCGGCCCTTTTCGGGGATCGGCAGTCTCCGGCTGGCCGCCGCCGTGACGAAGGCCGACGAGGCGCCGATCGTGGTGGAAACGCCGCCGGTCTGGGTCACCACGCCGCCCATCACCGCGCCCGCCGGGAAACTCCTCGAGATCTCGGCCCGCGTCTGGGTGCCGAAGCCGATCACCGGCAGCGTGGACGGCCTGCTCGTCTTCGACTCGCTCGGCGGCCCCGCCCTCGGCGAGCGCGTGGGCGCCACCCGCGACTGGGCGCGGATCGTGCTCTACCGGATCGTGCCCGCCGATTCCGCCGACGAACCGGTCGTGGTGACCTTCGCGCTCACGGGCCTGGGGCAGGCCCTGATCGATGACGTGTCGATCCGGCCGCTGGATCGCAGTGGCACAGGGGGCGTGCCTGCCACGATGGTGTCGGCGCCGCCGCCACCGGGCCGCGGCTTCCCCTCGCCCGCCGAACTGCTGGGCGGGCCGGTGGCACCGCCGACGCCGCCGCCCGCCTCGCTGCCGACGACACCCGCGCCGGCGCCGCCCGCCACACCGCCCGCCACGCCGCAGTGGCCGGGGATGAACCTCGGCTGGCCCAAGCTCCTGCCCTTCGGTCAGTCCGCCGACGCCCCGCCGCCCGGGCCGGGTGGCGGCACGATCGACCCCTTCAAGCGCGCCCGCCCCGGCGCCCCGCCGCCCGCGGCGGAATGACGCGGCGCGGTGAACGCCCCTCCCAATGCGGCGCGGGCCCGCGCGTCGAGTTCGTGGAGCCGCCGCGTGCACTCCGCGACGAGCGTCTTGTCGTCCATGGCGGCCACCTCTTCCGGCGTGATCACCGCGCCGAACTCGAGCCGAACCCGGCCCGGCCGCGGGAACATGCGGGTTCGCGGCCAGCACTCGTAGGCGCCCACGATCGCCACCGGCGCGATCGGCACGCCCGCCTTCCGGGCCAGCAGTGCGAAGCCGCTCTTGATCTCCCCCAGCCGACCGTCGTGCGTGCGGGTGCCTTCCGGAAACACGATCACCGCCGCGCCCGCCTGAAGCCGCTTGACGACGACCTTCATCGCCGTCACCGCGGAGGCCTCGCGGTCGATCGGCACGGCGTCGAGGGCCGTGATCACGAAGCCGAACGGCTTGAAGGTGTAGAGCGAACTCCGGGCCAGGCTCGACAGCCGGCGGTCGGTGGCCAGGCCGAGGAGCAGCGGATCGAGATGGCTCTGATGACTCGACAGCACGAGGAGGCCGCCGCGGTCGGGCAGCCGGCCGGCGAACCGCGTCCGCACCCCGAGGAGCGCCACGCCGAGGGTGCGGGACAGGATCCAGAGCACGGAATAGAGCCAGCGGCCGAACGTGGTGTGGCCGCCGCCCCGCGGCGCGGCCGCGGGGGCCGTCGATCCCGCGCCCGACTCATGCGGGGCGGCCGTCATGCGCCGCCGCGCGGGCTGCGCCGCGCCTCGATCAAGGAGACGAGCCGCTCGACCACCTCCGGGCACGACATGCCGTCGGTCTCGAGCAGCACCGCGTCGTCCGCCGCCCGCATCGCGCCCACGGCCCGGGTGCGATCGCCGTCGTCGCGGGCCGCCTGCGATCGCAGCACCTCGTCGAACGTCATCCCGGTGCCGCGGGCGATCTCCTCGCGGTGACGCCGCCGGGCCCGCTCCTCCGGCGACGCCGTCACGAACACCTTCACCTCGGCCTGCGGAAAGACGACCGACCCCTGGTCGCGGCCCTCGGTGACGATGTCGCGGCCCTCGGCCATGCGTCGCTGGATCCGCTTCATCGCCTCGCGCACGGGGGCCGCGTCGGCCACGGGCCGCGTCGCCACCGTGATCCGTTCCGTGCGAATCTCCGCCGAGACGTCGCGGCCGTCCACGACCACGCGGCCGTCGCAAAACTCGATCGCGATCTCCTCGGCCAGCGTCGCCATCCGCGGGCCGTCCTCGAGCGGGATGCCCCGCTCGAGCGCCACGAGCGTGATCGCGCGATACATGGCGCCCGTGTCCATGTAGCACCAGCCCAGCCGGGTGGCCAGGGCCCGCGCCGCCGAACTCTTCCCCGCGCCGGCGGGCCCGTCGAGCGTGATGATCATCCGCGGAATTCCAAATCCAGGTGCAGCCATTCGTGGCCGTGCAGAAACACTACGGTGGACCGCCCCTCGATCGCAACCGCGACGTTCTCCCGGCGCATCCCACGCAGGTCGAGCGGCTCGGCGCGGATGACGTCGGCCTGCCAGTCGATCCGCACCTCGCCCGACCGCCCCGCCGATTCGAGCAGGCCGACGGTCGCCCGCACCACGCGGTCCCCTTCCCGGATCACGTCCCGGAGGGTGATCCGCACGTGGTCCGGATCCACGGCCGGGGCCGGGATCGGCCCCGAACCGGCCAGAAACGCGAGCGCCGCATCCCAGGGCCGCGCGAGCCCGATGCCGACGGCCATCCGCCGCACCGCCGTCGTGCCGCCGGCGGCCAGGAGGATGGAGTCGAGCATGTGCTCGCCCGAGACGACGTGCCATGGCAGGCCGCCGGTGAGGATCGTCACGTCGCCCGGCTCCGGCTCGCGCATCTCGGCCGACCGGAGGGTGATGAAATGCGGCGCGGTGAACCAGCCGCGTTGCGTCGGCACCGCCTGCGTGTGCAGGCTGCGGCAGATCTCGACGTCGTCGTTTTCGTGCCAGGCGAACCGGCAGGCGACGTGGTGCTCGAGGGTCGGACCGGCCAGCGGGGCCGGCAGCCGCACCTCCAGTTCGAGCACCGCCAGCGGAAGCCCGGCGGCGAGCGACATCCGTTGCACGAACGCGCCCACCTCGCGGTCGCCGTCGGCCAGGAGCCTGCCGCGGCTCTCGATGCAGTCGGTGCCGTCGAGCGCCTTCACCCGCGCGACGGCGTCGGCCCGCATCCGCGAATGGTCGGCGTGTTCCTCCGGCGGCCCCCACGGGCTGTCCTGCGGGGGCACCTTGCGGGTGGTTCGCAACGCCAGCTGCTGCGAGACGCGGTTGATCCGGTCATCCGGCCGACGCAGCGACAGCAGGCTCCCCGTCTGCCCGTGCACCAGCATGCGGACGGCCCCGTTGTCGAGCACGAGATCGCCGTCGGCGGCGCGGGCTCCCGTTCCGAACCAGTCGCCGGCACGCGTTCGCCGGCGGCGCGGCGGCGCGACGGGCGAGCCCGCGGCATGCCCGGCCGCCAGCTCCGGCGCGGTTCCGACCGGCAGCCGGGCCACGGGAATCGCCTCGGCGGCGGCCACGATCCGCCGCGCCTCGGCTTCCGTCGCCGCAATGGAGGCCGCGAGCGGATCGCCCTCTGCCGGCGGCGGCGTGCAAGGGAAGTCGTCCGGCTTGAACGAGATCATCGAGCCCGCGCCCGCCGTCCGCGTGAAGAGTTCCGCGGGCGTGACGAACGTGCCGAGGGCCGTCGTCCACGCGCCCACGGTGCGGAGGAGACCGAACCACGGGCTGGCCGTGCCGGCATGGTGGGCCAGCATGAGGACCGCCGTGTGGTCGTGATCCATGACATCGCTGATCCGCTCGGGGAGGCCGAGGATCGTGCCGGCCCGCCGGGCGTCGAGCGGCGCGCGGCCCAGACCGGGAATCATCCCGCCCCCCGTGCCCTCCCACTGGATACGGCCATGATGCGGATCGGGCAGCGGCGTGCCGTCGAACAGGCTCCACACCGCGCCGGCGAAGCCGAAGCCCGTCAGCAGCTGCGGCAGGATCGCCGACGAGCCGCCGGAGCAGCGGACGCCCGTGGTGGGCGCAACCCCCACGTGCCCGCGCCAGGCCGCGATCCCGGCGTCGAGGGAGGCGAGGATCTCCTCGGCCGAGCAGGCGTCGAGGGGCCGCTCGCACTCCCAGCCGCCGCAGGCCGACACGGCGCCGGCCGCGCACCGTTCGCGCAGCCGGGCGAGGGACGGCGGCTGCCGCTCCGCCAACGCGTTCACCACCCGCCCGGTCGCCACGACGCCCAGCGGGGTCGGCGACTCGAGCTCCTCGAGCAGCGGCCGACCGAGCGTGGACTCCGCCAGGAGCACCAGATCGACCAGCCAGAGATCGACCGGGTAGTACCGCGACCGGGCCGCCTCGAGATACCCGAAGCACTCCCGCAGCCCGGCCCGCGCCTCGTCGCCGCGGTCCTCGAGGGCCGCGCGGGCCGCCGCGACGACGGCCGCCGCGAATCCCGTCGCCTCGAGGTTGGCCGCCGACCGCATCCGCCGCGCGAGCAATTCGCCGAGGAGGACGGCCAAGCCCAGGGCCTGAAAGTCTTCGCGCAGCGGATCGTGGGGCCGCTCCGCCGCGGCGGCAAGTCCGGCGGCAGCCACGGCGGCGGCGGTGACCGCCTCCCGGCCCGACACGCCGCGCACCCAGCACGAGCCGTCGAGGCAGGTCGCGTCGGCCTGCGCGGCGAACCGGCCGTCGAAGGCCGCCGGCACGATGCCGAGGAGCGGCACGTCATCCGGCGGCCGCACGTCCATGCTCGCCCATCCGGGCGGCCTGCCGACGGCGGCGATGAGCTCCGGCGTCCACGGGGCGGTCCACGCCGCCAGCACGTCGTCGGCCTCGGCGTCGTCGAGTTGGGCGGGGAAGTCGCCGAGGGTGTGACAGGGAAGGAAGACCACGATCCGTTCGGGTTGCATGCCGCCGAGTGTAATGCATCGATCGACCGGTCGCCGTCACGCCGCGGCGGCGGCCGCACCGTTTGACACCCCTCCGGAGCGGCCCGTAAATTCAAGGGTGAAAGGCACTCCCGCCGCTCACGCTCCCTCCCGCCCCCGGCGGCTTTCTGGAACCCACCCCATGGCCCGCAGCCCGTACGTATGGGGAATCGACATCGGCAAGTGCGCGCTCAAGGCGATCCGCTGCCGGATGTCGCCGACCGATCCGCACACGCTCGTCGCGGATGCGTTCGACTACATCGAATACCCGATGATCCTCACGCAGCCGGAGGCCGACGCCGTCGAGTTGGTGCGGGCGGCGCTGGTGGAGTTCACGAGCCGCAACAAGCTGGAGGGAGACCGGATCGCCGTGGCGGTGCCGGGCCAGTCGGGGCTTTCCAAGTTCATCAAGCTGCCTCCCATCGAGGCGAAAAAGATCCCCGACATCGTCCGCTACGAGGCCCGGCAGCAGATTCCCTTTCCACTGGAGCAGGTGAACTGGGACTGGCAGCGGCTGGCCGGCGGGATGGAGGAGAGCGGCTTCGTGATGGACGCCGAAGTGGCGATCTTCGCCATGAAGCGCGAACAGGTCTACAGGGCGCTCGCCCCGCTGACCGAGGCGGGGATCGAGGTGGACGTGCTGCAGCTCTCGCCCATCGCGCTGACCAACATGGTGCTCTTCGACCAGCTGCCCGACCCGCAGACGATCGACCCTGACAAGCCGCCGCCATCGGTCGTGCTGGTGGCGACGGGCGTCGATTCGACCGATCTGGTCGTGACCAACGGCCTCAAGATCTGGCAGCGGAGCATGCCGATCGGCGGCAGCACGTTCACCAAGGCGCTGGTCAAGGATCTCAAGCTCACGTTCGCCAAGGCGGAGCAACTCAAGCGCAACGCCGTGCGGGCCGAGGATCCGAAGGCCGTCTTCAAGGCCATGCGGCCGGTGTTCAACGAGTTCGCCTCCGAACTGCAGCGGTCGCTCAACTACTACACCGGCGCCGACAAGAAGGCCAACATCTGCAAGGTGCTGCTCCTCGGCAATGCGACGAAGTTGCGGGGGCTTTCCGACTTCGTCGGGAAGCAGCTGCAACTCGACGTCCAACGGTTGGAGAAATTCAGTCACCTGGAAGGGCCGGCGGTGCTCGCGGCCCCCGCCTACCGGGAAAACCGCCTCGCCTTCGGCACCGCGTATGGGCTGGCCCTGCAGGCGGCGAAGGGCTCGTTCCTGCAGACGAACCTGCTGCCGAAGGAGATCGTCCGCGACCGGATCGTGGCGTCCAAGAAGCCCTGGGCGGTGGGGGCGCTGGTCGGCCTCCTGTCCGCGGCCGCCCTCAGCTTTGCCGGCACGTTCGTCGCCTGGACGTCCTACGCGCCGCGGCTCTATGCCGAGGCCTTCGCCAAGGCCGACGCCGTGCAGCAGCGGTCGCAGCAGGCCACGGCATCGCTCGACGAGGTGCGGCAGAAGCATGCCGACGCGGTGGCCCAGCAGCATCCCCTGCTCGACGTGCAGAGCCGTCGCTTCCAGACGCTCGACATGCTGCGGGCCGTCGAGTCGCTCCTGCCCCACGACGAGGCGGGCAAGGTTCCCGACCATCCGGCGGATCGGCAGGAGCTCCACATCGACAGCATCGACTGCGAGTACTTTCCCAACCTCGCGACCTGGTTCGCGGCGGTGAAGCCGCTCTGGAACGAGACGCATGCCGTCGCCGGAGGAGCCGCCGCGCCGCCGCCGGCCCCGCCGCTGGCGGGCGAAGTGCCGCTCGATGCCGGCGCGGCGCCGGTCAACCCGGACGGCACCCCCGCGGCCCCGGGCCCGACGGGACCGAGCGGTCCGGGGTGGGTCGTTCAGATCGTGGGGCACCACTTCCACAACGAAGACCGCCACAAGCCGGAGGATGCCGAGCAATTCCTGCGGGCGACGCTCATCCAAGGCCTGCTCGGCGAGGGGGGCGAGGTGGCCGTTTCGGCGGGGCCGCTGGCGGGCCAACGCGTGCCGATCGCCGACCTGGGGATCGGCGATCCGGTGATCATCTCGTCGTCCACCGTGCGCAAGGTCAGCGTTCCCAAGTCGAGGCCCCGGGTGACGGCCGACCCCTCCCAGCAGCCCGACGCGGCCAACATCGAGACGCTCGACCTGAAGCGGTATGACTTCGTGATCCAGTTCCGCTGGCAGCCGGCGACCCCCGGCATGCCCAAGCCTCCCGCACCGGCCGCAGCCGGCGGGACGCTGATTCCGGCCGAGTGACGCAGGCGCGAGACCACACCATGCCCCAGCTGCCCGAAAAACTCCGCCCGTTCGCCACCTGGCTCGGGAAGTATCACTTCTGGCTGCTGGCCGCGTTGCTGCCGCTGATCCTGGTCCCGCTGCTTTGGATCGCCAACGGCGCGCTGCAGGCCCAGATCAAGACGCACCAGGGCCAGATCGAGGCGAAGTTGACCGCCCTCCGTGGCGTGACGGGCGTTCAACCCCACCCGAACGAATCCTGGTCCACCTCGATCAACGCCGACACCGATCGCATCCGGCGGGAGACCCTCGCCGAGTGGGAGCGGTTCTGGGCGGGACAGGAACCGTTGCGGGTCTGGCCGCAGGAGATGCGGGACGACTTCCTGGGGGCGGTGGCGGTGCTCAAGCCCGATGGTCGGCTCGACCGCAACATGCTCCAGCGCTATCAAAACACCATTCCCGAAGTGGTACGAAAGCTCCCGGCCCGCATGGGGGCCGACGACTTGATGGCCGAGAATCCGGCGGCGGGGCGGGTCGGTGTCGGTCCTGGGGCCGCGACCGCTCCCGCCTCGAAGGCGCTCGTCCAGTGGAAAGCGGAGGACCAGTCGCGGATCTACGGCTCCTTCACCTGGCAGAGGCTGCCGACGACCACGCAGGTGCTGCTGGCGCAGGAGGAACTCTGGGCCTACGGCCTCCTCTGCGACGCCATCGCCCGAGCGAACAAGGGCGCGGCGGGCGCCTACAACGCGGCGATCGTGGCGGTGGAACACATGGCGGTCGGGTATCCGGCCGCCGAAGACACTCCCGGGGGCATGGGCGGCCAACGCATCAAGCTGCCGAAGGTGGCCGCGGGTGCCATGCCGGAGGGCGACCCGGCCCTCGCTCCCGACGGCCTCATGCCCGGGGGGCCGGGGGTGTCGGTCCGGCCCGCGCATCCGCGGTTTGGTGGTCCAGCGCCCGTCCCCGTCCAGGGCTTTGGCGCGGCGCCGGCGGCCGATCCTAGCGCCGCGGGCGCTTCGCCCGACGACCCGTTCCGCGAGTGGATCTACACGGACTTCTCCGGCAAGCCGCTGACCGCAGCCGAACTCGCGGCCTCGCCGGCGGCCCGGATGGTGCACCTCATGCCCTTCGTGCTGCGGATGGTGATCGATCAGCGGAAGCTCGACGGTCTGCTCGCCGATCTGGCGCAGTCGCCCGCGCCGATCGACGTGCGGCAGGTGCGAATCAACGCTTCCGCCACGCCCCATGAATTCGGTGCCCCGCCCGGCGCCGAGCCGACGGCCGCGGCCGGCAGCCGCGATCACGACGTTCACATCGAGCTGCGCGGCACCATCGGACTGGCGACACCCCCGAATCCCGCCGCCATCGGCATCCAGCCCGATCAACCCGCGGCTCCGGACGGGGCCGCCGTGCCTGCCGCCGCGTTGCCGGCGCGGGGTGGACGTGGGCGGACGGCGCGACGGTCCCGGCGCCGCGAAAACGAGGTGGCACGATGAAGCGGCCGAGCATCAGCTTCAACAAAGAAGCCCTGCTGGAGTGGTTGCTCCGGCACGGGGAGAAGATCGTGGTCGGCATCGTGGGCCTCGCGGCGATCTGGATGGCGTGGGGCGGCATCGACGCCCTGCAGTCGAAGACCGTCCGCAGCGAGCAGAAGCCCGAGGCGATCCTGCGCACGGGCCGCACCGCCGAGGAGCACATCGACCGCGAAACGCGGCCGCCGGCCGACGTCACCCCCGCCCATGTGTCGCTGGCGAAATCGATCGATCCCTGGAGAGACACGCGCGTCGCCGACGCGACGTCGCTCACGCTGCTCGACAAGCCGCTGTTCGAGGAACTCGACAAGCGGACGCGGCCCGATGTCTTCCCGCTCGAAGACCTGCGTGCGGTCGCGGGCATCGCCGTGCTGGCATCGAAGGACGGAACCGCGGAGGCCGCCGGCTCGGGGGCCAGGATCGCGCCCTACGTCGTCGTGACCGGCCTGATCCCGGTCGCGAAGCAGGTGGCAGAGTATCAGCGGCGTTTCGCCAACGTGGGGTTCAAGGACGCCAAGCGCGACGTGCCGCTCTGGGCCGACTATGTCGTCGAGCGGGCGGAGGTGGAGAAGGGGGGCCGCGAGACGTGGTCCAAGATCGACCTCCCGGCACGGGCGGCACGCTGGAAGGCCGCATGGGGCGCAGACTCGGTCGGCGCGATACCGCCGGAATTCCAGTTCGGGGCCGACGAGGAAAAGCGGTCGCCGAAGGCCAATCCAGCCCCCTACTGCGGACCGCTGCCGCCGCTGGCGGAAGGCGGCTGGGGCCTCGCCGCCTTCCATCCCTGGGTGGCGAAGCATCTGCGGGCCCGCGCCGCACGCGGCCCCGGCGAGGGGAACGAGCCCGCTGCGGTCGCGGCGGGCCGGGCCAACCCGCTCGAATACCGGATGTTTCGCTTCGTCGATACCGAGGTGGAGCCGGGGAAGTCGTATCGGTATCGCGTCCGCTACGAGCTCTGGAATCCGAACGTGAACCTGCCGGCGCAGCACCTGGTCGACGCCGCGACCGCCAAGGAGCTCAAGCTCCCCGCGCCCGACAGCGCCCCGTCCGCGGCCGTCACGATTCCCGATGACACGTCGATCCTCGTGGGCACGAAGCCCAAGGCCGAGCTGAAGCGGTTCAAGCCGGGCTGGCTCGAGGTTTTCGTGCTCGCGCCGAGCGAGGAGACGGGCCGCTATGCCCTCCGTGGCCTGATCACCGAGGTGGGCGGCCTCGCCGACGTCAACGCGAAGTTGAACAAGACTGGCGACCGCCGCACCCGTGGCGACGATATCGAAACCGGTCGGTTGCTCGTCGATCTCCGCGGCCGTCAGGAGGAGCGGGCCGACCCGAAGGCGACCGAGCCGCCCGAGGTGCTGGAACTGCTCTATCTCCGACCGGACGGCAGCTTTGAATTCGTCTCGGCGGCCGACTCGGAACCGCTGATCAACCGCCACAAGGCGACGCTGCCGACGGTGGACGACGGCAAGCCGGAGCCGAAGCCCGGCCAGACCGACCCCGCGACACCGGCTGCGCCGAGCCCGTTCGGCGTATCGCCGTCGGGACAGAAGTGAATCACGCCCCAGGGTTCGATCCTCGCATGAAACGCAGTTCATCCATCTCGCTCGTCGCCTGCGCCCTGTCGGCCTGCCTGGCCGCGGCCGGGGCCTCCGCCCAGGAGCAGCGCTACTCGACCTGGTCGAAGGTCGAAAACGCCGCCGAGACCAAGGCCTACAAAGACGCCATGCGCGACGGCGAGCCCTTCGACGCCACGCAGAAGGCGTTTCTGACGCAGATCGCGCTGCCGCAACTCATGCTGGATGCGAATCGACCGGTGATCGACCGAGTGGTCCGCCGCCGGATTCGCGAACTGCTGCTCATGGAGATCGCGGAGCCGAAGACGTTCGACGCCGTGTCCGGCGTGGTACTCGACTTCATGGTGAAACTGGCGAGAAACCCCACGGCGGCGGCTGTGGTTCGGGTCAATGCGATGATCCTCGTAGGCGAATTGCAGTCCAAGGACAGCCGCGACAAGCCCTTGCCGGCCGCAGCCGCCCCGCTGGCGGCCGCCGCGGCTGATTCCACGCTGCCCGCCGAGGTGCGGATCGCCGCCGCGGCCGGCGTGGCGCGGCACGTGAAAGCCGCCAAGGAAGCGGGAGCCGAGGCCCTGGCCGGCATCGCCGCGACCACGGGCCCGGCGCTCGTCGCGATGCTGGCCCCTCCCGCCGCGGGTGCAGACCGGGCCGCTGCGGACTGGCTGGCTTGCCGGGCGCTCGACGCGCTGAAACTGCTCGGCTCCGCGGCTCCGCGCGAGGCCGCCGCGACCGCGTCCAAGATTCTGCTGGACGACTCGCGGGCGACCGACGTGCGCGTTCGCGCGGCGGCGGCCCTGGGAACGACGATCTCGGCGGATTCGGGCGTGGATGCCGCGAAAGTGCTCGATGCGATCCGCGGTGTCGCCGTGGCGACACTCGAAGCCGACGAGGCACTGGTCGAGGAGCGAAAGTTCACCGCGAGCCTAGGGGGAGATGCGCCGGTTCCAGGCATGGCTCCGTCGGGCCTCGAGGCGCCGGCGCCAACCGGGGAGCCGCCGCTGCCGCCATTGGCCTGTCGGCGCGAGGCCTGGCGGCTGGCAACCCTGGCCACGGCGCTCCTGGCAGCGGACGAGAGCAGCGGGCTGGGGCTCCTGCCGGGCGGCTCGGCCGCGGCGGCGAAGGATCTCGCGGGGCGACTGCGGCAGGCCGCCTCGATCCTCGACGAAAAGCCCGACCTGGCGTCGATTGGCCAAGCCCTCGCCACACTGGGCCAAGCTGCGGCACCGGCGGGCGACCAGCCTGACGCGAAGCCGGTGGCACCCTCCCAGCCGGGGACGGACAAGCCGGCCGCGGAGCCGGCGCCGGGCGAATCGGATTCACCGTTCGGCGAATCGCCGTTCGGCACCTCTCCCTGACGGCCGGCGCGGGTCGCGGCGGCGCCCGGCCCTCACGGCCGGGCCGCCACGGCCGTCACTTCTTGATCAGTTCGCGAACCGTCAGGCCCGACGGGATCATCGGCAGCACATGCTCCTGGTAGGGCACCTGCACGTCGAGCAGGGCCGGCCCGGGAGAGTCGATCAGCCGCCGCAGCGCGGGTTCGAGATCGGCCTTCTCGGAGATGGTCTCCGCCTGCCAGCCGAAGCCCTTCGCGATCATCACGAAGTCGGGATAGCGGCACTCGGGCGAGATGCCGTCCCCCTGGCCGCATGCCTCGGGATTGCCCACGGGGCCGAGGTAGGTGTGGGCCCGGTTGCCCTTGAAGAACCGATCCTCCCACTGCACCACCATGCCGAGGTGCTGGTTGTTGAGGAGAAGCACCTTGGCCGCGATGTTCTCGCAGGTGCAGGTGGCCAGTTCCTGGATGTTCATGAGGATGCTACCGTCGCCGTCGATGTCCACGACGAGCGCGTCGGGCCGGGCCACCTTCGCCCCCATCGCCGCCGGCAGGCCGAATCCCATCGTCCCCAGGCCGCTGGACGAGAGCCACGTCCGCGGCTGGCGGAACGTGTAGAACTGCGCGGCCCACATCTGGTGCTGGCCCACGCCGACCGAGATGATCGTGTCGCGGTCGGCGGTGATCCGCGACAGTGCCGCGATCGCCTCCTGGGCGAGGATTCCGGGGTAGGTGGTGTCGAAGGCGAACGGGTCTTCCTTCTTCCATTCGGCGATCTGGGCGTGCCAGTCGGCGAGGCTCGCCGCCGGGGGCTCGACCACCTGGTTGAGCTGCCCGAGGGCATCCTTCACGTCGGCCACGATCGGCACGTGCACGAGTTTGTTCTTGTTGATCTCGGACGGATCGATGTCGATGTGCACGATGAAGCCGTGCCGGGCGAACTCCTCGACCTTGCCGGTGACGCGATCGTCGAATCGCACGCCCACGGCGATCAGCAGGTCGGCCTGATCGACCGCGTAGTTGGCGTACACGCTGCCGTGCATGCCGAGCATGTCGAGCGAGAGCGGGTCGTCGCCCGGAAACGCCCCGAGCCCCATGAGCGTCATCGTGACCGGGATGCCCGTCTTGCGGGAGAGTTCGCGGACCTCGTCGGAGGCGTCGGCCGCGATCACGCCGCCGCCCGCGTAGATTACCGGCCGCTTCGAACGCTTGATGGCCGCCGCGACCTGCGCGATCTGTTCGGGGTGAGCCGGCTTGCGGGCCTCGGGGCGGTAGCCGGGCAGGTTCATCGGGGCGTCGTAGTCGGGCACGATCTGCGCGAGTTGGATGTTCTTCGGCAGATCGACGAGCACCGGGCCGGGCCGGCCGGTGGTGGCGATGTGAAACGCCTCCCGCATCACCCGCGCCAGGTCGTTGGCGTCGGTGACGAGGTAGTGGTGCTTGGTGATGCCGCGGCAGACCTCGACCATCGGCGTCTCTTGAAACGCGTCGGTGCCGATCACGCTCGTGCCCACCTGGCCGGAGAGGACGACGAGCGGGATGCTGTCGAGCTTGGCGTCGGCGATGGCCGTGACGAGGTTGAGGGCCCCCGGGCCGCTCGTTCCCATGCACACGCCGGGCTTGCCGGTGGCCCGCGAGTATCCCTGGGCGGCGAAGGCCCCGCCCTGCTCGTGCCGCGGCAGGATGGTGCGCAGCTTGTCCTTGTAGCGAGTGAGGGCCTGGTGGAGCGGCATGCTCGCCCCGCCCGGGTAGGCGAAGATCACCTCGACGCCGTGGCGCACGAGCGACTCGACGACCACATCGGCCCCGGAAACGAATGCTTCGGAGGCTTTGGTGCGTGAGACGGTGGCCATGGCGGAACATCTCCTCGGAGGGGGCTGGGTGGTCAGGGACAGCCCCTCAACCATACACGACAAAACCGGCCCCAAAAACAGCGCCGGGAAAGCCCGGGGGGGGCCTGGCTCGCGGGCGGCTAGCGGTTCGCCTTTTCCTGCAGGAAAACGAAGCCGCCCCGCTTGTTGCCGATCACGATGTCGGGCCGCGAGTCGCCGTTCAGGTCGCCCACGGCGAATTGGGTGCCCACCCCCGAGGCGTCGTCGATCCGGTGCGGGACAAAGCGCACGCCGCCGGCCGGCCCCCCCTTCACGTCCGCCTCGCGGACGAGTTGGAACCAGTAGAGGACCGGGGTGCCGCGGGGATCGGGATCGCCGTCGGGACCGTGCGCCCAGAACCACTTGCCGGTCACGATGTCCTGGAGGCCGTCGCCGTCGATGTCCACCACTTCGACCGCGTGCAACTGGGAAAACTGGACGCCGTCGAGGCTTGCCTTCGCGTCGCCGGGGAGGATGGCGTGCTCCACGAAGTCGATGGCGCCGTCCTTCGTCACCTGCTCGAACCACGACAGGCCGTAGCCGTGGCCGGCCAGGCTCGTGATCACGTCGTTGTCGCCGTCGCCATCCACGTCATAGGCGTGCATCTGGGCCCCGCCGCCGCCGAAGGCATGCGGGTGCTTCTTCCAGATCGCGCCGGCTTCGGCCGGTTGCTCCCACCAGCCGGCTGCCATGAGGAAGTCCTTCCTGCCGTCGCCGTTCACGTCACCGACGCCGAGGCCGTGGGTGAAATTCCCGCCGATGCCTCCCTCGGAGCAGGGTCGAAACGGCCAGCGATCGGTGGCGGGGTTGTCGCCGGGCGACGCGAATCCCAGCACACCGCCGGTGTGAAACACCAGCTCCGACTTGCCGTCGCCGGTCAGGTCGAGCACGGCCGGCGACTCGTTGTCCACGGTGGGCTGGACGAGGCTCTTGGCCCACGGCGTGTCGGCGGCGAGACCGTCCTTGCCGGGGTTGCGAAACCAGTGCGTGGGGCCGCCCGGGAATCCGACGTGCCAGACGTCGAGCCACTCGTCGCCGTCGGCATCGGCCACGCCGGTCACGAAGGTGTCGGAGTAGTTGTGCGGATCGAAGTCTTTGGCGGGGTGGATCGGGTGCCGTTTCTGGAAGTCGGGGCCGGCGTACCAGAAGGGGCCGTAGACGGCGTCGCCGTGGCCGTCGCGGTCGATGTCGCCGAGCCCCGCCCCCTCCGCGTGAAACGTGTCGGTGAGGACGATCTTCTTGAACGTCACCGGCTCCGCACCGAGGGCGGCGAGCGACCCGACGAGACCAATGGCGATTCCCGTCGCGACCGAGCGGACTGCGCGCATGGAGAAACCCTCTGCAAGGCTGACACGACGGCCGACCAAAACGGCCGACCGAAATTTACCAGATGCGCATCCGGCGCCGCCACGGCCCTATACTTGAGGCCCGCCGGCTGTCGGCAGCGCTGTCGGTCGTCCAACCACGTTCCGCAGGAGGTCCCATGAGCATCCGCCGCGTCTGGTCTCTCGTTTTGCTCGCCGCGTGCGTCGCGGCCGCGTCCCGGGATGCCGCGGCCTGCACGCGGTGCGTCTACCTGGGGCCCGCCGACACGGTCTTCGTGGCCCGCTCGATGGACTGGGTCGAGGATCCGGGCTCCGAGATCTGGGTCTTCCCGCGGGGCATCGCCCGCGACGGCGCCACCGGGGCCGGCACGCTCACCTGGACGAGCACGTATGGGTCGGTCGTCGTCTCGTTCTACGGCGTGGCCTCGGTCGATGGCATGAACGAGAAGGGGCTCGTCGCCAACACGCTCTACCTGGCGGAGAGCGACTACGGCACGCCCGTGGCCGGCAGGCCGACGATGTCGATCGCCTGCTGGACGCAGTACGTGCTCGACCGGTTCGCGACCGTGAAGGAGGCGGTGGACGCGCTGCGGACCGAGCCCTTCACGATCATCGCCCCGACGCTTCCCAACGGCGTTCCGGGCGTGGGCCACATGGCGATCTCCGATCCCAGCGGCGACTCGGCCATCCTCGAATACGTCAAAGGCAAGCTCGTGATCCATCACGGCCGGCAGTACCAGGTGATGACCAACTCGCCCACGTTCGACGAGCAACTGGCGCTCGACGCCTACTGGGAACAGATCGGCGGGCTGACGATGCTGCCGGGCACGAACCGGGCCAGCGACCGGTTCGTCCGCGCCTCCTTCTTCGTCAAGTCGCTCCCGCAGACGGACGACCGCCACACGGCCGCGGCGTCGATCTTCAGCGTGATCCGCAGCGTCTCGGTGCCGCTCGGCTTCACGACGCCCGACAAGCCGAACATCGCGAGCACCGTCTGGCGGACCGTCCACGACCAGAAGGCCCGCGTGCTGTACTTCGACTCGGCCACGAGCCCGAACGTCTTCTGGTTGCCGCTGGCGGACCTCGACTTCACCGCGGGCAGGCCGGTCACGAAACTCGCCCTTCGCGGCGGCGAGACCTACAGCGGCAACGCGACGGCCGGCCTGAAGCCGGCGGCGGCCTTCCCCTTCCTCCCGGCCAAGGCCGCCGACTGACCCGCGGGCCAGCGCATCCTGCTCGGGCAGGCTTGTTCCACAGCCTGCTCACTCATCCGCCGCTTCCCGCCCGGTAAACGGCCGCGGAAGTGCCGTAGGACTTCCTGCCCTTTATCCCTATCCTTTGTCCGCTGTACGGGCCCGGGTCGGAACGCCGTCATGAGGCAAAAGCAGTGCCGCTCTTTTTTCAGGTCGTCGCCTGGTTCGTGGCGTTGGCCGTCGTGATGTCACTCATCGAACATCAGGTGCACTGCCGGCTGATGCATAAAAAGCCGCGCATGGCCTGGACCCGTGCCCTGAAGCCGCGGATGAGGATGTTCACGAGCCACGCCGTCGAACACCACACGCAGTATCGCAAGGAGTTTCATGACGAGCCGGTGCCGCACGGCGAGGACCGCGGCATCCGCCTCAATGTCGTCGAAGGCCTGGTTGAATCACTGCCCCTGACGCTCGTGCTCGCCCCGTTCACGACGGTGGGCGCGATCGTGTTTCCGGTGGTGGTCTGCCTGCATCACATGACGTGGAACATCGTCCACCTGGAAATGCACCAGCCGCGAGGCACGTTGTTCTCTGAGTCGCGGCTCTTCAAGCGGCTTGCCCGGCACCATTACCTCCACCATCGCTATCCCGACAAGAACTTCAACGTGTTCCTGCTGGTTGGCGACTACGTATTCGGCACCATGGCGAAGCCCAGCGAGGCCGACTGGGCTGAGATGCGGCGGCAGGGGCTGGCTCCACCGCTGGCCAACGGCAGCGCCGGGCCTGCCACTCGCGACGCAGCCTGAGATCTGCGCCCGCGACGGTTGGCTCTTCGCGCTTCGAGAGAACGGCGATCGCGATTCGCTCGCGGCCATGGTGAGCCGCGAGAGCGCAAAAGGACAGGCATGATCATGCCCTGCGTCGCGGGCACCGGCGGTTACGGTGCCGACGCATGGGTATCCGACTGGACCACGCCCAGCGCTCCCAATGGCCAGCGGCTCGTCTTTTATCAGAACACTGGCGTCTTGGCGGTTGTCCCCGAACCCTCCACCTACGCCATGGCCCTCGCCGGTCTGGCCTGCGGCGGCTACTCTCTCTTCCGCCGTCGCAAGCGAGCCTGACACGCACCAACCAACGTGACTTCAACGCGAGGGGAGCAGGTCACTATCACGGGCCTGCTCCCCTCTGTGTTTTGCTGGCCGAGCAGACTGGTGGCGGCACGGCTTGGAAAACCCCTTGGCTGGTGACGGTTTTCAGGCGCTAGGAAGCCCGATCAGCCACCGAGGCGACCATGGAGCCGTCTGACACCATGGGGCGGAATCAGGGGGCGAAAATCACTGGACGGGAGGGCGGGCTTCTATCGGGCAGAAGGATGGGGCCGCGAGGGGTACCCCATAGGTAGATAGAAGAAAGAAGAAGAGGAGAGATATAGAAGAGATAGGACCGGTTCAGCACTGGCGCCGATGTGGGTCGGCATGGGTGCTGAACTTGGTCGGCATGGGCGCGGAGGTTGGGGGGCCGTGGCTGGCCGCACAATTTCGGGGAAAAAATGTTGGTTGACAGAGGGGGGGGAGGGCTATGCTGCCGAGATTTGCCACTACTCCTCCTCGCGAAAGGACCGCTCATGACAACCCACGTTTCCAGCAGTCAAGGTGTGCTCGCATCGCTCATCCTGACAACGATCGCGCTCGCCGGCATGCCAAGCGTGGCGACGGCCGAACTTCTCGCCTACGACCCCTTCAATATGGCTTCCGGCGGAAGCATCGCGGGCACGAGCAGCACCTCACCCGGCGTCTGGCCGACGGCCCGCCGGACGTGGTCGGCCACCGGGGGGAGCGTCGATGTGTCCGCGGGATCGCTTTCGCTGCCGGCAGGTGTCGTCGGCCTGCCGACCGATGGCAACCGCGCTGTCCTCGGCAACACCGGGGGCCAAGTGTCGGCGGCTCGCAGCCTTGGAACCACCTACAGTTCCGCGAGCACCCTCTGGTTCAGCTACCTCTTCACGCAGAGTAATACCAACAACGCCGACGGAAACAACGACGGCATCAGTCTTTTCGGTAATGGCACGGAAAGAATTTTCTTCGGGTCCGACGGAGCCGGTGATTTTGTCATCCGAGCCATCTCCGGTCAGTCGGTCACCGGTACCGTCGGTGACAGCAGCTCAGACGCATTCGCCAACACGTCTGTGGGAGCGACCAGTAGCCAGACGTTCCAACTCGTCGTCAATATCGACCCGTCCACCGGCTACACCATGTGGGTGAACCCCACGGGCTTCAACTCCGTCAATGGCGTGCCTACGGGTGGCACGTCGGCTTCTGTTACCTCGAACCTTCTGCAGTTCAGCTTCGATACCATCCAACTCGGTGGCGACGACCCGATCAACACGAACGGTTCGGTCACCTTCGATGAGTTTCGGTTTGGGACGACGGCCGCGGCGGTTGTCCCCGAACCCTCCACCTACGCCATGGCCCTTGCTGGGCTTGCGTGCGGCGGCTGGCAGATGTTCAGGCGTCGTCGGCTGCGGCAGTCGGTCACTGTGGCTGCCTGACCGAATAATCGGGGACGTGAGCGAATTCCAATCCCTGCCGTGGAATGCCCCGCAGCAAAAGTCGCCCCCGCCCCCATTTCCGAGCGACTGACACTCCACAACCTCGCCCAATCCTGCCCGCCCAATCCTTGTGGAGCTGATTGGCCGCAATTACGCTCACCGGGTCGAATGGAGAGTGTCGTTCGTCGATCGAAACTGAGCCCAGCCGCGGTCGTGGTGTTCCGCAGCACCACGTCGCACTGATCACAACGTGGAAGCCCCGCGATGGCATTCTGGCGTCCTCTCGGCCACCTCCGCGTTGGCGGACGGCATCATTCTCCCCGCCAGCGCAAGTCGGCTTGCCGCCTGTTGCTTGAGCCTCTGGAACAGCGGCAGGTGTTTTCGTCGGCGGACGGCACCGGCCCCGTGCTGACCGCCATCACGAGCACGCCAGGAAGTAGGTCGCTTGTTCTGACCTTCGATGGGCCGGTGCTCTCCAGCACGGCCACCGACCTTTCGAATTATCGCATCACCGCACCCAATGGCGGAAATCCACAGGTGGTGACGTCCAGCGGTCCGCCGGTGAGGGTCGTCGCCGCGCAGTACGGTGACATCTCGACAACATCCTCCCAGGTCACTCTGACGCTCGCGCGTCCGCTGCAGCAGGGCATCTTCTATCGCATCTTCGTCAATGGCGAGTTGCCCATCACCAACGGCAACCCGGCCTCGAATCCCCTCACCGGCGGTGGGGGCGCCGGCAATCCCAGCAACGGCGTCACGTTTGACGGCGACAACGACGACACGGCCTGCGGAAACTTCTACGGATTGTTCGCCGTGGGGAGACGACTGGCGTTCACCGATTTCAGTGGTGATCGGGTGGTTTTGGCGGCCACCGGAGGCAGCGGCCTCAACGTCTGGCGTGAACTCAACGGAGACATCGACCAGGTCACCGTGCTGCCGGGCGCGACTGCCCTTTCCGGCTCGGTGGTTGTGGGCAGGGGCAGCAGCGGCACGGTTCCCATCGGTTCGGTGACCATCCCTGTTCCATCGCCGCTGGTGCTCAATGGCGCCGCGAATCATCTGCCCGCGTCATTCGTCATGGTGCCGTCGGGCGGGTTGACTGCCCCTCCGCCGCAGCCGACGACGACGTCGCCGACCCCGGTGGTCGCCACCAGCGCGAACCTGCCCTACACGCTGAACATCACGCCGGTGAGCAGTCCCGGCATCGCACTCCTGCCCGGTATCCAGTCTGGCGTCTATGCCCAGACGGCGGCCTCGGCCGCCTATCCAAGCGGCCTGTGGCTTGTGTTCGGGGGCCGAACCAATGGCCTGCACAACTTCTCGCCCAGCGGCGAGCAGAGCTTCCCGCCCAGTTTTCAAAATGGCGTGATCTACGTCATCAATCCGGTCAACTGGCAGGTCTGGTCGCGACCCTGGAGCCAGACCAATGTGTCGGCCTCCATCTCCAGTTCCCTGAGTTCGACAAACCAGGCGTATTACGCGAATGGTGACACGCTCTACACGGCGGGCGGCTACTCCGTGCCCGACACGGTGAACTTCACCGGAGACGTCAGCCCGCTGAGCAGGGACATCACCGTCACGAGCGGCCTGGAGAATCTTGCGGTCGGGCGGACCGTGTCGGGAGTCCTGCCGTTTCCATCGGGCGAGTCGATTTTCCTTCCGGGCACGAAAATCACGGCCATCACCGGCAACACGGTCACGGTGAGCAGCGCCGCGGTGGTGAATGCGACGGGCGCTTCCATGGCCGCGTTCAACAGGAACTTCACGACCTACGGCACGCTGACGGGGCTGAGCATCAAGGGGCTGGCCCAGGCGGTCATCAATGGTGGCGATGTGGCCAGGCTGGCCAGGATTCGGCAGATGTCCGATTCGCGGGTTGCGGTGACGGGCGGCGGCCTGGCGGCGCTGAATGGCCGGACCTACCTGGCCTTCGGCCATAACTTTCAGGGCGGCTACAACGGCGCGTCGGCCAGCATCAGCCAGGTCTACACCAGCGAGGTCCGCAGTTTCCGCATCATCGACAACGGCAGTAGCCTGGCCATCGCCAACTACCGGGCGGTGAGGGATCCGGTGAATTTCCGGCGCCGGGACGGCAATCTCGTCAGCTTCATCGGCCGTGACTGCCAGCCGGAACTCGCCTTCCTGGGCGGTGTCTTCACCCCCGGCGGCAGCGGTATCGGCTATCAGGCGCCGATCCTGATCGGGCGGGATGGTCGCATCCGCATCGATGCCGCCTATCAGCAGTTCTTCAGCCAATACACCACGGCGAACATTCCTCTGTACGATTCGCGCACCCGGTCCATGTACGACGTCCGGATGGGCGGCATCAGCCTCTACGACTACGCCAACGGACAACTCACTGAGGACACCCAATTGCCGTGGATCGATGACGTGACGTCACTCGTTCGGGCACGCAACGGGTCGTTCCAGGAGTACATCATGGCACCCATCCCCGCCGTCACCCCGGGCAGCACCGGCAACTATGGCGCAAACGCCGCCTTCTTCATGAATCAGGCGGTGCCCGCGACCCCTAGAGGCATCATTCTGCTGAGCAGGCTGCGTGGCCCGACCGTGGTGGGCTACATGTTTGGCGGGATCTATTCCACCGTGTCCAACACGTCCAGTAACACCTTCCGCGCAACCGGTGCATCGAACCAGGTGTTTCAGATCACGATGACACCGACCTGACAAGCGTCCCCTGATGCGGCGTGGAACAAGTGGTGCGCAGAGATTCACGCGGTCACAGATGCCCAGCCCGGGTGTGAATCGTCACTGGAAATTGTTCGTTCAGGCAGCCAGAGTGGGCGCCTGTCGCAGCTGGCGACGCCGCATCATCTGCCAGCCGCCGTAGGCCAGTCCAGCAAGGGCCATGGCACACGTCGATGGCTCAGGCACCACGGTCAGCGTGCCAGTTGACTGCGAGAACACCAGAGTCTGATCGTTCGCAGTCGGGGTCGATGTCCAGACGCCATCCGTGCCCGTGAACGTCAGTCCGTCGTAGTCGGTTCCGACGGCGGCCAGCGTGACCGCACTCAAGTTGCCAGTCGGCGAACCGGTGAAACCGGTGAACAGGTTGAAGAACGTGCCGTTACCATACGACTGAATCGTACCGGACATCGTCAGGGCCAGCGGGTACTGCGAAGAAGGCCTGGGAATCAGGCGGCGAAAGCCACGTCGGCGGAAGAGCGTCCAGGTCCGTGAGGCACGGCCGCCGACCGGGCAGACCAATGAGAGTTGGAGCATGGACTTCATGTCGGATCAGCTG
>JBEIQP010000130.1:0-7254 GCA_040376455.1 Planctomycetaceae bacterium
CGCGGCCAAGGTCGAAATGATCGAGCGTCTCGACGCCGAGATTCCGCGCATTCGCGCGCTGGGCCCCGATGTGCTGATCGTGACCGGCGATCACAGCACGCCCAGCAAGATGCGCAGTCACAGCTGGCATCCGGTGCCGACCCTGCTGTCCGCCGCCACCTGCCGGCCCGACGGCCTGACGGCGTTCTCGGAGCGGGAGTGCCTGCGGGGCGGCTTCGGCATCTTTCCGGCCAAGCACCTGATGCTCCTGGCGATGGCCCACGCCCGGCGGTTCGGGAAGTACGGGGCCTGACGCGGGCCAGCACCTTCCGGCACTTTGAAGTAGAGTCGAGAGGGAGCCCTCCTCCCGGCCCATCGCCAGACATTCCTCACCCCCATGCCACGCCCCTCCGACGAAGACCTGTTCCAGAGCTCGACGATGACGTTCGGCGAGCATCTGGAGGAGCTGCGCGCCTGCCTGATCCGCGCCGCCGCCGGGCTCGCCGTGGCCGTGCTGGTCGGGTTCTTCGTCGCCCGGCCCGTCGTGCACCTGATCGAGCAGCCGCTGCGGCGGGCGCTCGGCACCTACTACGGGGCGCGGGGGCTGGAGACGTTCCGCGAGTGGCGGCCGCGCGTGGCCGGGGGAGCTCCCCTGCCCTATTCGGAAGCCGAGATCCGCGACGCGGTGGAGAACCGCGGCCTGTCGTTCGAGCTCCGCGAGGTGCATGCCGACCGCCTCGCCCGGGTGCTGCGCGCGGCGCAGCCCGGCACGGCGGAGCCCGCGGCCCCGCCGGTCGCCTCCGGCACGGAGCCCGCGGCCTTCGAGATCGACGCGTTGGTGCCCGTGCTCCTCTGGCAGCCGATGGCCCGCGACCCGCGGGTCAGCATCACCACCCTGAGCGCCCAGGAAGCCTTCGGCATCTATGTGAAGGCGGCCCTGACGGTCGGCATCGTGCTCGCCAGCCCGTGGATCTTCTACCAACTCTGGCTGTTCGTGGCCGCGGGGCTCTACCCGCACGAGAAGCGTTGGGTCTGGACCTTCCTGCCGCTCAGCATCGCCCTCTTCCTGGCCGGCGTCCTGCTGGCGTTTTTCTTCGTCTTCGATTTCGTGCTCGACTACCTGCTGCAGTTCAACGAGTGGCTCGGGCTCGACCCCGACCCGCGCATCAGCGAATGGCTCGGCTTCGTGCTGATCCTGCCGATCGGATTCGGGATCGGCTTCCAACTGCCGCTCGTGATGCTGTTCCTGGAACGCATCGGCATCGTCGAGGCCGAAACCTACACGTCGCAGTGGCGGGTCGCCGTGCTCGTGATCGTGATCGCCTCCGCCGTGCTCACGCCGGCCGATCCATACAGCATGCTCTTCCTGGCGGCGCCGCTCTGCCTGCTCTATCTGGGCGGAATCGGGCTCTGCCGCTGGTTCGGCGAGGCCGCCGGCCCGGCCACGCGGCTTCAGCGGGCGACGAAGGCGAGCCAGTAGAAGGCGGTGCCCGTCACCGCCGTGAGCACGAGGTCGATGGCCGCGAGCCGCGCCATGCGGCGGTGCCGCGGGCCGTGCGTTCCGGGGGTCGGCGGCACCGGGAAGCGGGTGACCGCCTCCCACACCACCCAGACGAGCAGCACGAACGTCGAGATCGCGAACACGAGGTGGATGCCGAGCGCCGCAAGCACGCCCCCCGGCCACCACGGGCTGACCGCCGCCCGCACCTTCCAGTCGCTCACGAGCCTCACGTCGATCTCGAAGACGACGATCGCCGCCGCGAGCGCCGCGGCGATGAACAGCTGCAGCCGCTTGTGGAGCGCGTACCGCCCCTGACGGACGACGTGGATGCTCCACGCCAGCACCGGCAAGAGCGCGATCAGCCCGACGAGCACGACATCCATCCCCAGCGAGCCGCGGGTGCCCAGGAATCCGTCGATGCCGGCGGGAGGAACGGCGGTCGTGGCGACGGGTTCGGCAGCGGCGTTCGGCACGGGGCGTCTCGTGTCGGTGAGGCGGGGAACGGCCCGGAGCATACACAGCCGGCCGGTTGCCCACAGTGGGCCGCGGTTTCATCGCGGGCGGCGCGGGTATGCTGGGGTGGCCGCGGCCGAGTGGCGAAACTGGCAGACGCACGGGACTTAAAATCCCGTGGAGAGCGATCTCCGTGCGGGTTCGATCCCCGCCTCGGCCATTGCCCGCTTTCCCAGGCTGCGCAGCCCCTGGCGGCCGGCCTTGATTCGGCCCCACGGATGCCGCTATCTCTCCCCGCCGGCCGCCGCAGGGGCGGCCCGACGAATCCTCCCGGCGCCGGTTCGCGATGCCTCTTCCTCCGTCCACGCCCATCGATCCCCCGACGGCCTGCCGCGGGGGCATTCCGGTCTGGCTGCCGTGGGTGCTGTCGCCGGGGTTTCTGCTCCTCCCGATCGGGGGCTGCGGCGTGGCCGCCGCACTGCGTCAGCCCACCCGCGTCGCCTCGCTGGCGCCGGCCGATGCACCGGGAATCGCGGCCGCCCCGCCGGTCGTGCCGGTGACAGCGGTCGCGCGGGTCGTGTCGGTCGCCCGCTGAACGCCGGTGCAGCCGGTGGCGTGGCCCCGAAAGGCGCACTAGGGTTTCCGACAGGGGCCGATTCCCGCCCCGCGGAGAACCTGCATGTCGCTTCGAACCCGGATCGCGATCGTGGCCGCGCTGCTCGTGCTGGCCACGGTGCTCGTCAACACGCTTCTGCAAACCTATGCGGCGCGGCAGGCGGTGCTCCAGCAGGCCCGCGTCGGCGGTGACGGCGTGGCCGGAATTCTGGCCCGCGCGGCCGCGTTTGCCGAGGAGGTTCCCGCCCAGGTCGAGGACGAGATCGGCCAACACATGGTGGCCGAGGCCCGGCTGCTCGCGCTGTTCGTCGCAGCCGCCGAGCAATCGGGCACCGGCACGGCGCAGATCAACGAGCGGCTGCGGCGCGTGGCCGACGAGACCGTCGTGGACGAGTTTCTCGTGACCACGCCCGAGGGCGTCGCCACCATCCACTCCGACGACCGTACCCGCGACTTCACCTTCTCCCCCGACCCCGCCAAGCAGCCGCAGGCGCACGTCTTTTACAAGCTCCTCGCCGGGGAGGTGCCGAGCGTCGTGCAAGAGTCGCGGAAGCGCGAGATCGACGACCGGATCTTCAAGTACGTCGGCGTGGGGGGCGTGGACAAGCCGCGAATCGCCCAGGTGGGCCTGGAGGCGACGTTTCAGGATCGGCTCGACCAGAAGCTCGGCCTCCGCCGGCTGGTAGGCGAATTGGTCGGGGGTGACGTCCGCGAGGTGCGGATTCTCGACCCCCAACTCTCGGCGCTGGTCACGCGCCGGATCGACGAACTGGGCATGGCGTCCGACGCGCCCGTGGCGCTCCCGCAGGCCGACGTCGCCCTCGCGCGGGACTGCATCGCCACGGGAAGGCCGGTCGGCCGGTTCGACGCCGACGCCTACCGCGTGGCGGCGCCGGTCCGCCGGGCCGACAGTCGCCCCGGCGGCGCGGTGCTGGTGACGATTTCCACCAAGTCGAGCCGGGACGCGCTCTGGTGGCAGGCCGCCGCAGCGGCCGCTTCGGCCCTGTGCGTGGGCCTGCCCGGCGTGCTCGCGGCGATCTGGCTGGCGCGGTCGATCGCCGACCCCGTCCGCCAGGCGCTGGCCGTCGCGGAATCGATCGCGGCCGGGGATCTCACCGGCCGGGTCGATGAAGACGGCCAGCACGAGGTGGGCCGCCTGCTCGGCGCCTTCGGGCGGATGACGCGGACGCTCGGCGGCCTCATCGGCCGGATTCAATCGGCCGGCGAGCGGCTCTCGAGCGTCGAGGCGGACGCCGCCGCGGCCCTCGCCCGCCAGGATCGGGCCGTCCGCACCTTCAGCGGCTCGGCCAACGAGATTTCCGCGGCCGTTACCGAGATTTCGGCCACGAGCGAGCAGCTGCTGGATGCCACCAGCAGCGTGACGGGAATCGCGCGGGAGGCCGCCCAGGTGGCTGACCAGGGCCGCGGCGGGCTGGAGAGCATGACCGCCTCGATGCAGCACCTCGACGAGGCGATGAACGCGTTCACCCGCAAACTGTCGACGATCAGCCAGCGGGCCAGCGGGATCACCTCGGTGGTCACGACGATCGCCAAGGTGGCGGAGCAGACCAACCTGCTCTCGGTAAACGCCACGATCGAGGCGGAAAAGGCGGGCGAGTCGGGCCGCGGCTTCCGGATCGTAGCCCAGGAGATCCGCCGCCTCGCCGACCAGACCGCCCTGGCCACGAAGGACATCGAGCGGATGGTCCGCGACATGCAGGCGGCCGTCGCCAGCGGCACGATGGAGATGGACCGGTTCCGCAACGAGGTCAGCGGCCGGATCGGCGAGGTGGCCGAAGTGAGCGAGAAACTCGGCCGGATCATCGAGCCGGTGCAGTCGGTCACCCGCTCCCTCGAGCAGGTGCATCACGGCATGGAGGCCCAGTCCCTCGGCGCCCGCCAGATCCGCGATGCCATGGAAACCCTGCGCACGAACGCCGGCGAGTCGGCCTCGTCGCTGGCGGTTTTTTCCACGTCGCTCGAGGAATTGAGGCGTTCGATCGGCGATCTCAACGCCGAAGCGGCCCGATTCCGGACGTCGTAGCGGTCCGCGGCACCCGTCCCCCGGCCTCAGCGGCGGGCCGTCTGCCGGGCCGCCAGGAATCGCCGCAAGCCGTTGACGATCCGGTGGGGCGGCTGGCTGCCGGACTGGCTGAACAACGGGGTCTGACCGTCGTCGGTGACGATCAGTTCCACGCCGTCGGCGGGCAGTTCGGCCCCGCCGAGCAGGGATTCCACCGCCTCCGACTCGGTTTCCGCCGGGCTGCCCTCGGGCGGGACCGTGGCGACCACGAAGTTGTCGCGGGCAAACGCCTCGAATTCAGGGTCTTTGATCAGGGAGGCCAGCCGGGTGGAGGCCGCCTTGTCGCTGGGGCGGGACACCATCAGCAGGATGGGCCGCTTGGCGTCTTTGGCGGTCTCGACCGCGTCGTCCAGGGACGACAGCACCGGCTCGTCGTCGCCGGTCCGGCCCCCAGCGGGGACGTGGCCGTTCATCGTCGCCACCCAGGCGTCGGCCGACTGGCCCGTATAGCCCGATTGCCCGGCGATTCGGGCCCCATCCGGGCCGATCAGCAGGGCACTGGGAAACGTGCGAACGCCGTATTTGATGCAGACCCGGGAGCGGGACATCCGCTCTTCCTGGGAAATCCCCTGCTGCGGCAGGTCGATCATGAGCAGCACCACCCGGCCTTCGGCCCAGCGGGTGAAGGTTTCCGTCTCAAGGACGTTTTTCTCGAGCGTGCGGCAGTGGGGGCACCAGTCGCTCCCGGTGAAAATCGTCAGGATCGGCCGGCCGGTCTCCTCGGCCGCGGCCAGGGCCTCGTCGTAGCTGGTCAGCCAGCGATCGTTCGCCGAGGCGGAGCTGGCCGCCCATCCGAGGGCGACGGCTGCCAGACAGGCCAAAACAGGCCGTACGGCGGACCTCAAAAGATGAATCGGACTGAAAGACCGTGTCAGACTCGGCGTCATTTTCCCTCCTTGAAACCCGCGTGAGTTCTCATCGGGTGAAAGCCAGGCAATCCGCGAGAGTTCGTGGGGCAAAAGTCGGCTAGCAACCTAGCCGGAGCCCTTCCGGCTGTAAAACTCTGCGGCCTACGCAGATTGCGCCACCTCCCTTGCCTTCCTATCTCCGTTGGGGTGGTTGGACTTACGTCGCACGGCGGCCTCGTTTTTTTTCGCCAAACGGCTTCGAGGCAGGGGCTCGGGGGCCGCGTGAAGGCCGCGTGCCAGGCCCATTTCCGCCGGCGGTGAAGCCATGAACGGGCCCCGCCACAAAAAGGCAGCGGGCCCCGAAGGGCCCGCTGCTCAGTGAATTCAAAGCCCGCGGCTGGCGAAGCCCACGGCGGCCCGGAAGGCCGCCGCTGCCAGCCCGGGTACACCTTGGCTGTGCCCGCGGCTGGCGGAGCCGGCGGGGGCCATGGATGGCCCCGCCGGCGGGAAACTTAGAACTGCCAGATCGCGTCGCAGCCGCCGTAGAACTGGCCGTACTGGTCGTTGCTGCGGCCGAACGGCAGCGGCGTGTTGCTCTTGTCCGGCGAGTACCAGTCGTACCGCAGTTCGGGCCGGATGATCCAGTTGTTGGTCGCCTTCCAGTTCAGGCCCCACGTGCACTGCCAGAAGTTGCCCTGGTAGCCGCCCTGCCACGGCCCGCCCACCCAGTAGTTGCGGATCGGGTTGAACACGCGATAGCCGTTGTTGTCGCGGAACCACTCGAATCGCATGCCGCCGATCAGCGTGTCGCTGAAGTTGTAGAACAGGTACTGGTTGATGCCGTACCACTGGGCCGTGCCCGCCTGCCCCCGGCCGCTCGCCAGAGGAATCGCGTACGAGCCGGCGTTGAACTGCCAGCCGTTGTCGTTCTGGAACACGTACGTGACCTTGTCGTTGATCTCGTTCGTGTAGACCGTGCTGATGAGCGACCGGTTGCCGATCAGGTTCGCGAAGTCGCCGGCTTCGTTGCCGCTCGACGTCGTGACCGTCAGCGCCTGGGTCTCGTCCGAGTTCTTGAACGTCACACCGCCCAGGAACGCCGCGTTGCTGTTCGCCCCGGGGTAGCCGGGATTGGCGGCCGGCCCGAGGATGTTGATCGGGTCGCTGAAGTTGTCCCAGCCGTTCGTGATGCCCGCGTACACCGTCATCTGGTCGTTCACCGAGTAGGTGTCGAGGATGCCGGTGTGGGTGAACGGCTCGCCATACTGCATCGTATAGGCGTGCGTGTAGAAGAAGTTGCCGATGGCCGGCACCACTTCGTACCCGATGATCGTGTAGAAGTGGCCGACCTTCACGGCATGGTCGCCATAGCCCACTTCACCGTAGAGCTGGGGCATCGCCAGGCCGTAGTCCTTGCTCGACGCCCACGACGGGGCCCCGGTCACGCCGCACTGGTTGGCCTGATTGAAGAGGTTGCCGTCGAGGCCGCGGGCCGTGGTGTAGATGTAGTCGGTTCCGTAGAGCAGATCCACGCGACCGCCGTAGTCGAATCCGCCGTCCTCGAGGTCCATGACCCGCTCGTTCACGAGGTAGAGCTGGTTCATCTGGCCCTGCCAGTTGCGGTCATTGAACGTGATCGGTCCATTGAACGGGCTTCCCCAGTTGTTGGCGCCGATCCCGACATCGAACCAGCCGTAGGTGGAGATGCCGCGGCTCTTGAGCGCCTCGAGCTCGAGGTAGCGCTCCGGCCCCGTCTCCTCGGCGACCTCGCTCGC
>JBEIQP010000122.1:0-7780 GCA_040376455.1 Planctomycetaceae bacterium
ACGGCCGCGGTTGGCCCGAGCCGCAGCCCGGCCTGCTGCTGGCCGCCACCGGCATTTCCTGGACGCCCCCCACGCCGCTCGGCGGCCTGGGCATGGACTACGGGCTCTTCGAGCGGGTGGTGGACGGCAGCAAGCTCCAGCCGGGCGACACCGAGGCCTTCTACGCGCTGCTGGCGGCCGTCGGCAGGGCGGCGCCGGGCGCGATCGAGGCCGAAGCCGGCCGGCCCGCCGACATCGTGCCGATCATCGATCCCGCGCAGAAATGGTTCGCGGGGCACCGCGGCGATCCGCTGACCATCGAGGGCGTGGCCCGGCGGGCCACCCGGATCGCGGTGGACGAGCCGTTTCGCCGCGAGCAGGTCGGCGCCGATCACTATTGGGAGCTGTTCGTCTTCGTGAACACGCCGTTGATCGAGGTGCACGGCCGCAAGCAGACCGACTATCCGATCGTCTGCTGCGTCCGCGACCTGCCGTCGGGGTTCCCGACCGGCGATCGGATCAGCGAGACGGTTCGCGTCTCCGGGTTCGCGTTCAAACGCTACGGGTATCCGCTGCCCGGCCTCCTGATTTCCTCGTCGCAGGAGGGGGACAAGGAAACGAAGGGGCAGCGCATGGAGACGGCCCTGGTCGTCGGCCGCGACGCGGTCTGGGTGCGGCAGCCCTCGACGGCCGGCACCAGCAACGCCCTGTTCTCGATCTTCTCCGCGCTGGCCGCGGTCGTGGGCCTGGCGCTCGCCTACGGGGCCTGGTCGATGCGTCGCGACCGGCAGCGGACGGAACGCCGCGCCCGGGCCGAGCTTCCCGACCGGATCCGCCTGCCCGACGACGTCGGGTAGCGGCACGGGCAAAGCCCGGCCGCCCCCGCGGCCTCGAATGCCCCCCTTCGCGCCGCCCCGAATCTGCTTTCTGATGGGGACTTTTCCGCCCGCCCCCGTCCACACCTTCCGAGGAATCACCCACCATGCGACGAGCCAAGATTTCGATCATCGGTGCCGGCAATGTCGGCGCCACCACCGCCCACTGGTGCGCGGCCGCCGAACTCGGCGACATCGTGCTGCTCGACATCCCGGCCACCGAGAAGATGCCCGCGGGGAAGGCGCTCGACCTCTTCCAGGCGTCGCCGATCATGGGCTTCGACGCCCGGATGACCGGCACCACCGACTGGGCCGACACCGCCGGCAGCGACGTGGTCGTGGTCACGGCCGGAATCGCCCGCAAGCCGGGCATGAGCCGCGACGATCTGCTCTCGACCAACGCCAAGATCGTCGGCGAGGTCGCCGCGCGGATCCGCGAAACGAGCCCGCAGGCGGTCGTGATCGTGGTCTCCAATCCGCTCGACGCGATGGTGCAGCGGACGTTCCAGGTGACCGGCTTTCCGGCGGCCCGCGTGATCGGCCAGGCGGGCATCCTCGACACCGCCCGCTACCGGGCGTTTCTCGCCATGGAACTCGGCATCAGCGTCGAGGACATCTCCGCGATGCTGCTCGGCGGGCACGGCGACACGATGGTGCCGATTCCCTCCTGCACGAGCGTCGGCGGCATTCCGGTGACCCAGTTGATCTCCACCGAGCGGCTCGACGCGATCGTGGATCGGGCCCGCAACGGCGGCGCCGAGATCGTCGGCCTGCTCAAGACCGGCAGCGCCTACTACGCGCCGGCGGCCGCCACCGCGCAGATGGTCGAGGCGGTGGTCCGCGACAAGAAGCGGGTCGTGCCCTGCGCCGCCTATTGCGACAAGGAGTATGGAGTGGGGGGCTACTTCGTCGGGGTGCCGGTGGTGCTCGGCAGCGGCGGCGTGGAGCGGATCGTGGAGCTCCAACTCCAGCCTGGCGAGCGGGCCGCGCTCGACAAGAGCATCGCCGCGGTCAAGGAACTCGTGGCCGTGATGGACAGGCTCACGGCCGCCGCCTGAGCCCCCGCCATTTGCCTGTCTTGCCCGCCTTTTCGCCGGTTTGGGCCGCGATGGCGGGGCTGCGCATCGGGCGGAGGCTGGCGTTGCCCGGCAGGGGGCGGTGGGTTACAACCCGCCGTCCCCAACGGGGTTTGCGCCCCTCCGGGATCGTCCCCCACCGCCTGTGAGGTGTCCGATGCCTGGCCGTCAACCGAAACGAACTCGCGGCCGTTCGCCCGCCGACAAGGTCCGGACCGGCCGCCGCCGCTCACGACTGCCGCGGCCGTCGACGGCTGACTGGATGGGCGACGCGCAGGTCTTCATCCCGCAGGGGTACGAGGCCGGCTACGACTACCCGCTGATCGTCTGGCTGGGGAATCCCGGCGGCCGTTTCGATCTCGGGCGCACGATGTCCCGGTTGAGCCTGCGGAACTTCGTCGCCGTGGAGCCCGCAGCGCAGGACGACCGCGATGCGGCGGTCTGGCAGGCGATCGACGCGGTCAGCGATCGGCTCAGCATCCATGCCCGCCGCCTCTTCCTCGTCGGCGCGGGAGAGGCGGGCACCGAGGCGTTTCGGATCGGCTGCCGGCATCCCGACGCCTTCGCCGGCGTGGTCTCGATCGACGGGGCGTTTCCGCTCGACGAGTCGCTCTTCGCCAGGCTCGACGAGGTGCGCCGCCTGCCGATGCTGCTCTGCTGTCGGGGCGACGCGACCGACGACATGGTCCGGCGCACCGACCGCACGCTCCGGGTCTTCCACGCGGCCGGCGCGATGCTGGCGATGCGGATCTATCCGCAGATCGAAGACCTGTCGCGAACGATTCTCGGCGACGTGAACCGCTGGCTCATGGATGAGGTCTGCGGTCCGTCGGCCACGCTCCAGTCGCAGTGCACGCCCTGACGCGGCGCTCACCCGCGGGAAAGGATTCCCCATGGCACCCCAGAAGCCAACCCAGCGCGGTCCGGCCGCGCACGCCGACGCCCGCATCCTCGCGATGCCGACCGTCGGCGGCCTGCGCGGCCTGCTCGAAGCGGCCGTCACCGAGGCGCTGGCCGCCGCCCCCGGCGCGGACGTGCGGGTGACGCTCGACGTCGCCGCCGAGCACGCGACTCACGACGATCCCGCCGCGATCCGCCGCGCGATCCTGCCCCTCCTCCGCGACGCGGTCGAGGCCGCCGCCGAACCGGCTCCCCGCGGCGCAGGCCCGCGGCTCCGCGAGGTCGTCGTCACGACCGTCGATACGGGCGAGGCGCTCGAGATCGAGGTGGCCGATTCCGGCGCGGCAGTCCGCACCGTGACCGGGTCGCCCGACGTGCGGTCGGTCGTCGAGCGGCTGGGGGCCACCGTCACGGCCGTCGGCTGTCCGGAAGGCGGCACGGCCGTCACGCTCCGGTTGCCCCGCCGCCGCGCCCGCAGCATGGCTGCCTGAGGCATTCCGGCGCACCCGCGCTTCCCACTTCCGTCGAGCAAAAAGGGCCGTGCATGGACGCACACCACTCCTCCGATTCGCTGACGCGGCCGCTGCCCCGGATCACGGCGGCGCAGGCGATCGCCTGCGGGATCGTCGTCGCCTCGATCGGCTGGTCGGTCTGGTTTCTGCGGGACCGCCCGATGGGGGACGAGGTCGAACTGCTCCCGGGCACCGTCCTGCCTTCCTCCGAGATGGCGATCGTCGAGGCCGCCTTCGACCGGGCGCAGCTCACCGATCACCGCACCGAGGATGGCCGGGTCTGGGTGCCGCGGCCGCGACAGAGCGCCTACATGCGGGCGTTGGTCGATGCCGAGGCGCTGCCCCGCGAGTTCGGCAGCAGCCTCCGCCGGGTGCTCGAGAAGAACAGCCCGTGGCAGAGCAGGGCGGTGCAGGAGGAGTTGCTCCGCGTGGCGGTGCAGGAGGAGCTCGCCCACGTCATCTGTTCGATGCCCGGCATCTAACGCGCTTCGGTGCTCTACGACGTCGAGGATCGGCGGTCGCTCGACGGCGGCCTCGCCGGCGGACCGGTGCGGACGGCCAGCGTCAACGTGCGCACCCAGCCCGACACCGAACTCGAAGCCTCCCGCGTGCAGGCGATCCGCGTGCTCGTGGCCGCATCGATCGCCGGGCTGTCGGCCGAGCGCGTGGCCGTCACCGACCTGCGCAGCGGGCTGCACTACGCCGGCCCGCTCGAAGCCGCCACGCCCGCCTCGGCCGAAGCGGAGGCCGCCGCCGCCGATCCGCGGCTGGCCCGGCAGATCGCCCACGAACGGCACCTCGCCGCGAAGGTGCGGCAGTCGTTGGCGTTCGTGAAGGGGGCGGTGGTGAACGTCACGGTCGCCTTCCCGGCCCCCGAGACCATCGTCGCGACGGCCGAGCCGCCGCGACTGCGGGAGCCCCCGCTTCCGTGGCGGCAGCGGGCCGCCGACGCCAACGCACCCGCGGAAATCGGGCCCCGCCCCGAGGGGCGACCGGAGCAACGCGACGAGTCGCCGCCGGCCGCCGCGGCCCGCCCCCAGACCGGGCACGAGGGCCCTGAGTCGATCCTCGTCTCGATCGCGGTGCCCGACAGCTACTTCCAGCATGCGGCCCGCGCGGCCGCCGACCGCGACCCGGCCGGCGCCGGCGCGGACTTCGAACGGCGCGAGGAGCAACGGCTCCGGGAGCACGTCTTGCAACTGCTGCCCGCGACGCCGCTGCCGGACAATCGGAAGGTCATGATCACCGCGTTTCCGGCAGCGTCTACACGCTCGGCACGGCGCGATGATCCCGCGGCGCAGGCGGCGTCGCGGCAGGCCGCGGCTTCGCGAGCCGCGGAGGCCGGCCGCACGGAGCCGCCGCGCACCCCGGGCCAGTTGATCGACGCCGCCTGGGTCGCGCTGGCCGAAGGCCGTCCCGGCGACGTGCCGCGCGAGATCTGGCTGGTCGCGATCGGCATCTGCTCCGGTTTGCTGGCCTGGCTCGTTCTCCGGAGCGGGGCCGACGGACGCCGGAGCGACAGGCCCCGCGACACGCCCCGCCGCCGCGGCCATCCTCGGATCGACTGGTCGGCGATCGACGATGCCGCCGCCGCGGGCGGCGAACGATCGCCCTCCGACGCCGACACCTTCGAGCGATCCTCGCGCAAGGTGGCCGCATGACCCGCGCACCGCGATCGATCCGCCGCCATCCCGGCCCGCTGCTGCAGGCCCTCGGCGTCGTCTGGGCGACGGCGGCCCTCGGCGTCGCCGCGGCTCCCGACGCGCCCTTGCCGCCCGATCCCGAACCGGCGGCGGTCGGCAGCGCGGTCCAGCCCGTCGGGCTGACGGTCGAGGCCGGACGCACCGGCTCGTCGCTCGCACCGCTCCCCCTCGCGCCGGTCGAGGCCGCCGGCCGCGGCGCGGCCGCGCCGGTGCGGCGGCCGTTGCCCGATTGGAAGCTCCTCGGCGTGCTCGGCGCCGCGTTCGCTGGGCTCGCCGCCTACAGGGCGTTCGCAAAGCGGGCCGCTCCCACCCTGCCGCCGGACGTGTTCGAGGTACTCGGCGAGGCCGTGCTCGCGGGAGGGCATGCCGTCCGCGTCGTTCGCTTCGGTCCCAAGACGCTGCTCGTGGGCGTGTCGGCAGCGGGCTGTCAGACGCTCGCCGAACTGACCGATCCACAGGCCACCGAATGCGTCGCCGCGGCCTGCCGCGGCGTCCATCCCGCCCTGCGGCCCGCATCGCGATCCCGCGCGGCGGTTCGCCCGCAACCCGCCCGCGCCGCCCGCGGCGAGGAGGAGCGTGCGGCATGAAGCGCATGACCGGCGGGCTGTTCCTGGTCCTGGCAACGGCCCTGGCCGCGGCCCATGCCCTCCCGCTTCGCGCCGAGGACGGGGCGGCCAACGCGCCGGCCGTCATCGCGGCCGCTCCCGACCGCGCGCCGGCGGTCCTGCCGATCGCCCCGGCCGCGGAGGAGTCGCGTTCCGATGTCGAAGGCGGGCTGGCCCGCCTCCTCGGCCCGCGGTCGCTCGACGCGATCCTGCCGTCGGCGCTGATGTTCGGCGTGCTGAGCCTGGCCCCCGCGGTGCTGCTGATGACGACCTGCTTCGTGCGGATGTCGGTCGTGCTGTCGCTCGTGCGGCAGGGGATCGGCGCGCCGCAGATCCCGTCGAATCAGATCGTCGCGGCGCTGGCGATCTTCCTGTCGGCCATGGTGATGTGGCCGGTGTGGACGCAGGCGTGGCGCGACGGCGTGGAGCCGTATCAGCAGGGCACGCTCTCCGCCTCCGCTGCCTTCGATCGCGGGTCGCTACCGGTCCGCCGCTGGATGGCGGCGCAGATCGAGCAGGCCGGCAACCGCGACACGATGCTCCTGTTCCTCGCCCGCCATCCCGCGGGCCCCAAGCAGGCGGCCACCTACGACGACGTCCCGATCGAGACGCTCCTGCCCGCGTTTCTCGTCAGCGAATTGGAGACGGCGTTCGCGATCGGATTCCGGCTCCTGCTCCCCTTCCTCGTGCTCGACATCCTGGTGGCGACCCTCGTGGTCTCGACCGGCCTCGTGATGCTGCCCCCCTCGCTCGTCTCGCTGCCGCTGAAGCTGCTCGTGTTCGTGGCCGCCGACGGATGGACGCTCGTGATCCAGTCGCTGCTCGACGGCGTCAGGGCCACCGGTTCCTGACCGCACCGAACCCCTGCGCGACCAACGATGGAAACCGAACTCGTGGAACTCGTGCGGCAGGCGATCCTGTCCGGGATCGTCGTCATCGCCCCCGTGCTCGTCGTGGGATTCCTCGTCGGCACGCTCGCGGGCCTGGTGCAGGCCGCCACGGGCGTGCACGAACAGATCGTGGGGCTCGTGCCCCGGCTCGCCGCGATGGGGGCGATGCTGCTCCTCTCGCTGCCCTGGATGGTCGAGCGGCTCGCGGATCTGTTCCGCGTGGCGGCCGGCAGCCCCTGACGCGACCGAGCACCCGCCCGAAAGACGAGCGCCGATGCTGGCATCGATCCTCTCCCTGACCGGCACGATCGTCTCCGATCCGGGGATCGCCGCAGGCCTGGCCGCGCGGATGGCCGCCGGCGTCGCCCTGGCGACGGCGCCGGTCTTTCCCGGAATACCCTGGCGGGCCCGGGCCGCGCTTGCGGCGCTGCTGGCGGTCGTCGCGTTGCCGGCGGCGGCGGCGGATGCCGTGCGGCCGACGGCGGCGCCGCCGCTGCCCTTCCTGATCGTGGGCGAAGCGCTCGTCGGGCTGGCCCTGGGCACGGCGGCGGCTGCGGTGCTCGCCACCGCCACGTGGGCCGGCGCGATCCTCGGCAGCGTGGCGGGGCTGTCCTGGGCGGACGACTTCGATCCCGAAGGCGATGTGCAGGCGGCGGGCATGGCCCGGCTCGCCTGGTGGCTGGGGCTTGCCGGGTTTCTCGGCGCCGGCGGACACCTCGCGGTGGTCGCGGGGCTCGTGGACAGCGTGCGGATCCTCCCGATCGGTGCGGCGTTCGCCGCGGCGGAGGCGCCCGGCGGCGGGCTGGCCGCGCTCGTGACCACGATGCCGGCCGTGGCCGTCGCGCTCGCCGTCTCGCTGGCCACGCCCGCGCTGACCGCCGTCGTCGTCTTTCACCTCGCCAGCGCCGTCTGCCTGCGGACGATCCGGTTTGCGCCGGGGCAGGGCATGCTGCAGACGCTCGCGTCGCTCGTGCTGCTCGGCGCGGTCGCGGTCGGCGCCGATGCGTGGGTCGGCGGCTTCGGCACCGTGGCCCGGGCGCAGGTGGAACGATGCTTCGAAGCGGACGAGTGCCGCGGGCCGTGACCCGCTGACCGGTGGAGAACTCATGGCCGACGCATCCGATCGCACGCTGCCCGCCACGCCACGCCGCCGCGAGCTCGCCCGCCGGCAAGGGGCGATGCCGACCGCGTCCTTGCCCGCGTGGGCCGCCAGCGCGGGCACCGCGCTGCTCCTCCTGCC
>JBEIQP010000151.1:0-5707 GCA_040376455.1 Planctomycetaceae bacterium
GCGGTGGTGGGCGCAGCCGATGCACCCGGCCAGCGCTGCCGCCAGCGCGAGCGGTCCGCGGCACCAGTCTGCGAACGGGGCCCGATGCCTCACTCGGCGCTCCTCGGTGCGGCACCGGCGGAGCCACGCAGGCCGGGCCGGTTCCGCGAGACCCTAGAGATGCCGGCCGGGGCCGGTCAAGGCCGTTTTGGGCCGGGCTTGCCCGCCCCGTGGCCGGGCGCCCGTTCGAACAGCGCGATGCTCGCCGTGAACCCGTGAAGGCAGTTGCGGCGGCCGATCGGGCCGATCTCGCCCTGCGCGAAGAAGCCGGCCGTGGGGATGGGGCCGAGCGCGTCGCGCAGGCACCGCGCATCGTGGTGCGGCGCGTCGAAGAGCCGCGTGCCGCGGCCGTTGCAGGTGAAGACGATCGCGCCGGCGGGCGTCGCCGGCTGCCGCGCCGCGGCGAGCAGCGTGACCAGATCGTCGTGGGCGCTGGCCGCATCGCGCACGTGAAACTGCATCGTCTGTCCGGCACGAACGAGATCGCCCACGGCGATCACCCCCGACTCCGGATCGGCGCCCACGACGCTGCGCACGAGGAAGTCGCCGCGCCGGAACTCGTCTTGGTATTCCGTCGCCGCCCGGCCGACGTGCAGCGACGAGCGCACGAGCTCGCGGTCGGCCGGATCGAGATCGCCGTAGATCTCGCGGAGCCTCTCGAGCGCGGGGCGGCCGCCGAGTTCGACGATCACGTTCGCGTCGGCCCGCGTGATCACGAGCGGCCGGCCGATCGGCCGGCAGCCCTGCGAGACCACCGGCCGGATGCGGACGCCGCCGCCGATGACGACGCCCACGGCGCCGGAATCGTACGAGCCGGAGCCGACCACCAGCGCGTTGCTTCCCGGCTCCGCGCCGCCACTGGCCATGCCGCCCACGATCGGCACGCCCGGATGATCCTCCTCGAGGCGGCGAATCAAGGCGTCCACCGGAAACGAAAAGGGATCGGCGAGCAGCAGGAGCGCGGCGTGCTCGGGCCACTCGGCATCGAGTTCGGGCGGCCAGCCGACGAACATCCCGCCATCGGGCGTCTGGGCGTATTCGAGGGAGAGCGGCACGATCGTCGCGCCGGGCAGCCGGCCGAGCCAGACGACGACCGCAGGGCCCCGCTCGTGCTCCTCGTCGCCCGCGAGCACGCCCTCGGCCGTGGCGCCCAGCACCACGCCCGCGCCGATGCCGTCGGCCAGCGCCTCCATCGCGGGGCGGATCGCCGCGCCGTAGGCGGCCGAGATGAACACGACGGCCAGGTCGATGACGCCGGGGCCCAAGCCGGCGGTCGCGTCCGCCGCCGCGGCACGGATCGCCTCGTCGAGCTGCGGCGCGGTCGATGCGCCGACGGCGCAGCGCACCGGAGCGAGGTCGTCAGCCGGGTCCGTCATGTGACGATCTCGGCGAACGACGCCACCGCCTCGTGCTCGAAGACGCCGCCGGGCTCGCGGTTGCCGGGCCGCACCGCCAGGGCCGTGGCCATGCCGGCTTGCCGCGCGGCATCGAGCTCCGGGCCCACGTCGCTGACGAAGAGAATCTGCCGCGGCTCGAGGCCCATGTCGGCCGCGATCGCGGTGTAGCTGGCCGCCGCGCGTTTGGGGCCGGTGGTGGTGTCGTAGTGGCCGCGGAGGTGCGGCGTGAGGTCGCCGCGGGCCGTGTGGCGGAAGAAGAGCCGCTGGGCCCCGATCGAGCCCGAGGAGTAGATCCGCACGTCGAGGCCGCCGTCGGCCCACTGGGCCAGCGCCGGCGGCACGTCGTCGAAGACGTGGGCCACGATCTCCCCCGACTCGTAGCCGCCGCGCCAGATCATGCCCTGGATCGTCTTGAGCGAGGTCTCCTTGACGTCGCGGTTCATGAGGTCGATCGCCGCGAGCGCCACGCGGGTGAGGCCTTCGGGGCCGTCGAGATCGGCCGCGGGCAGCCCGGCCGCCGCGGCGATGCCGGCGGCCGCACTGCGGACGGCCGGGTCGTCGCGCCGGGCGGCGAGGAAATCGGCGACGTGCCGCTTCGCGTGCTCGAAGAGCACGTCGTAGACGAACGAGATCGACGACGTCGTTCCCTCGACGTCGAGCAGGATGCCCCTGCCGTCGAAGACGATCACGGGGCCGTCCTTCCGACGCCCGGCACCCAGGCCGGGCCGAGGCAGAGCGGTTCGTAGGCGGCGTGCACGCCATTATCCAGGTAGTGCGGCGTCCAACCGCTCGTGTCCTGGAAGAGGCGGATCGCGCGGATCCGGCGGTCGCCGCAGAGGTCGAACCAGTGCCGCGTGCCGAGCGGCACGCTGATCAGGTCGCCGGCCCAGACCTCGATCGCGAAGACGGGCCGATCTCCAGGGTTGATGTGAAACACCCCCCTGCCCTGCAGGATGAACCGCACCTCGTCCTCGGTGTGGGTGTGTTCCTTGCTGAACTTGGCGAGCATGGCGTCGAGGTTCGGCGTGTCGGGGTAGACGTCGATGACGTCGGCCGTCACGAACCCGCCCCGGCGTTTCAGGTCGTCGATCTCCGGCGCGTAGGCGGCCAGGATCGACTCGGCCGGCGCCGCGGGATCGACCCGATCCTCCAGCGGCCAGACCTCGTAGTGCAGGCCGTTCTCGTTCAGGAACGCCTTGATCTCGGCCGGATCGGTGATCCGGCGGGCCTGGGCGGGAACGGTGACGATCGCCATGGCGATTCCTCTCGCTGCGGGTGATGAAGGACGGGTGCCTACTGCTGCTGCTGTTGTTGCTGCTGATACGCGACGCCCGCATGCGGGGCGGACGGTAGCGAGCGGGCGCGGGCCACGCACTCGAACAGGAATTCGAAGATCTCGATGTGCCGCCTGGCCTCGGCGAGGTCGCGGCCCCACGTGTAGAGGCCGTGCCGTGCGAGCAGGAAGCCGTGGAACGGCGGCCTGCCTGCCGCGCCCCAGTCGAGACGCGAAAACTCCCCGCGGATCCGCTGCGAGAGTTCGGTCATGTCCTGCGTGTTGGCGAAGATCGGCACCTCCTCGAACGTGTCGTGGGTGCCGATGCCCTCGAGGCCCTTGAGCATCTCGTAGCCGCCGATCTGCACCTGGCCCCGGAGGCTGCCCCGGGGGAGGTCGGCACCGGAGAGGATCGTGCCCCAGACGGAGTGGGTGTGGAGGACGGCGCCGACCGACGGGATCAGGTCCGCGATCATGCAATGGAGGAGCGTTTCGGCCGACGACTTCCGGCCCGACCCGTCGGTCGGCCTCCCCGTCGCATCGACGCGGACGAAGTCGTGGCGGCCGAGCGCCGACTTGTCCTTGCCGCTGACGGTGATGAGGAGTTCGAGCGGGTCGCGGGAGACGACCACGCTGTAGTTGCTGCTCGTGCCGAGCGACCACGACCGCGCGTGGAATTCCCGGCCGATGGATCGCAGCTGTTCGATCGGGTCGGCGACCGGATCGGCCGCGAGCGAAGTCGGTGGTGTCATGCCCGAGACTGTATAAGACGCGGCCCGGCCCTGGCAACGACCACCCGGCCCGGCGGGCCCGTCAGGCCGTCACAGATAGGGCGAGAAGAGCCGCGCGATCCCGTCGCGCAGGCGGATCGGCAGACTGCGGCCGTCCACCTCGGCGAGGGTCTTGCGGCGCGAGCGGGCGATCACGCCGGCGATCTGCTCGTCGAGGCGGCGGGAGAGGTCGCGGTCGTAGGTCTCCACGTTGAACTCGAAATTCAGCCGCATGCTCCGGTCGTCCCAGTTGCCGCTCCCGAAGAGCGCCCACGAGGCGTCCACCGTCATCAGCTTCGTGTGCTCGAACGGCGGGGGCGACATCCAGACGTTGCAGCCCTTCCCCAACACCTGCCAGAGCATGGCCGTCGAGGCCCAGCTCACCAGCGCGAGGTTGTTCTCCTCGGGGAGCACGATGTCCACCTGCACGCCCCGCATCGCGGCCACGTCGAGCGCCTGGCAGACCGCGTCGTCGGGGAGGAAGTAGGGCGTCATGATCCGCACCGACCGCTGCGCGGCGGCGAGCGCCCCCACGAGCACGAGCTTGATGCGGCCGATGTCGGGGTCGTCGGGACCGTAGCGGATGCCGCGGGCGAGCATCGAGCCGGCCGGGGCCAGCCCCGGCTCCCAGGCCGGGCCGGCGAGCGTCTCCTCCGACGCAAACGCCCAGTCCTCGATGAACACCTCGAGCAGCTGCGCGACGATCGGCCCCCGCAGCCGGAAGTGCATGTCGCGGACGGGGTGCGCGGGCTCGTGGGCCAGCCAGCAGCCGTCGCGGATGTTGAGGCCGCCGGTGAAGCCGACCGCGCCGTCCACCACCATGATCTTGCGGTGGTTCCGCAGGTTGGCGTAGGGGAAGTAGAAGGGCACGCTCGTCGGCAGGAACCGCTCCACCCGCACCCCCCTGCCCGCGAGCAGGCCCACGATCGGCGGGAAGGTGTAGGTGGAGCCGATGCCGTCGACGAGCACGCGGACCTCGACGCCGCGTGCCGCCGCGCGGGCCAGCGCGTCGGCGAAGATTCGGCCCGTCGGGTCGTTGTCGAAGATGTAGGAGGAAAGGCCGATGCTGCGGCTGGCGGCGTCGATCGCCTCCAGCATCCGCGGATAGGCCTCGTCGCCGCCGGAGAGCGGCTCGATCGCGTTGCCGTCCACGAGCGGCCGGTCGGTGACCTGCCCCACGAGCGTGGCGAGCGATCGGAGCGGGGCATGGTCGGGGCCGATGGCGGCGTCGAGCCGGCCGGCGTCGGGCACCGCGTCGCGCATCTCGTGGGTGATGCGGGCCTTCCCCGCCCTCAGTTGCGTGGCCCGGGAGCGAATTCGATTCACGCCCAGCACGGCGTAGGCGATCGCGCCGAAGACGGGCGAGAGCCAGATCAGCCCGACCCAGCCGATCGTGCTCCGCGTGTCGCGCTTCGTGAGGATCGCGTGCACCGAGGCGACCACGCTCACGGCGAGGATCGACGACGCGAGCACGTGCGGCCAAAGCACGAGCCACCATCGCCACGCCGAGGAAAGCAGGCCTTCCATGCCCGGAAGCGTACCATGCGGGCAGGCTGCCGGGAGCGGTCAGCAGCGCCGGCCGGCGCGAAGGGAGGCGGGGCCTGCAGGCGTCTGGCTCGCAGGGTACGATGCGCGGCTCGACGATTGCCGCGCGTGGCCCTGCCGGCAGCGCGTTCCTCCGGGGCTCCCTGCATGGCTGCGACGCCGACGACCGCCGAACATCACCTCGACAATCCCCTCGTCCGCGAGTGGGGCGGGCCGGCCGGGGGCGTGCCTCCGTTCGACCGGATCGACGTGGCCGACTTCGAGCCCGCGCTCGAGGCGGCCATGGCGGCCCAACTGGCCGCGATCGACCGGATCACGGCGCAGGCCGAGCCGCCCACGTTCGCCAACACGAGCGCCGAACTGGAGCGGTCGGGAAGGACGCTCGAACGCGTGCTCGCGGTCTATGGGGTGTTCACCGGCGCGATGAGCGACGACGCGATGCAGGAGGTGGAGCGGCGGATGGCGCCCCGGCTGGCCGCGTTCGCCGACCGCATCACCCAGAACGAGAAGCTCTTCGCGCGGATCGCCGCCGTCTTCGCGTCGCGGGAGGGCTCGGGGCTGTCGCCGGAGCAGCAGCGACTGGCCTGGCTGCACTACACCGATTTCGTGCGGGCCGGCGCGAGGCTCGACCCCGCCGCGAAGCGGCAGCTCGCGGCGATTAACGAGGAACTGGCGGCCCTGCA
>JBEIQP010000136.1:0-6556 GCA_040376455.1 Planctomycetaceae bacterium
CCTCGCGGGTGCGGCCGTCTGGGCGGGCGGAGCGGCGGTGGCCGCCGCCGCCACGCGGGTCGCCCGGCGGCTGTCGCGGTCGTGATCCCGATGCCGGGTCAGTCGCGACCGTAGTCGGATAGCGCCGCCGGGCTCCACGACACCCGCAGGGCGTTGAGCACCGCCGCCACGTCGATCGCCTCCTGCAACAGGGCACCGGCCGCGGGGGGCAACAACCCGGCAGCGGCGAAGGCCATCCCCACGAGGCTCGCCGCCATGCCCCCGACCGCGCTCTGGAGGGCGATGCTCCGCAGCCGCTTGCCGATGTGCAGGAGTTCGTCCACCCGCTTGAGATCGCAGTCCATGACGACCGCACCGGCCGCCTCGCCGGTCACGTCGCTGGCCGTGCCCATGGCGATGCCGACGGTCGCCGCGGCAAGGGCCGGGGCGTCGTTGATGCCGTCGCCGATGAACACGGTCGGCGCGAGCTTCGTGGCCTCCTCGACCAGGCGCAATTTGCCCTCCGGCGAAATGCCCGCGTGCACCTCCTTGATGCCGACCACGTCCGCGAGCCACTGCACCTCGCTCTGGCGGTCTCCCGAGACGAGCATCACGCGGTCGAGGCCGTGAGCGGGCGCGAGGTGGCTGACGAACGTGGCCCCGTCCGACCGCGGCGTGTCGCGAAACCGCAGCAGCCCCGCCGTCCGTCCATCGATGACGAGGATGCACTCGAGGCCCCCGGCGGCCGGAGGCAGGTGGTCCGCGCCCGCCGGGTCGAGGTGGACGAGTTTCTGCCGGCTGGTGATCGCGACGTCGTGCGTCGCGCTGTCGCCGTTGAACCGCTTGACGTGGCCGACGAGCCCCTGCCCCGGCTTCTCCGCGAGGTCCTCGACCTCCAGGAGCCGCAGCGACCGCGCCGCGGCCGCCTGCACGATGGCCGCCGCGAGCGGGTGCTTCGAATAGGTCTCGAGGCTCGCCGCCAGCGCGAGCAGGTCGTCGGCCGACCACGGGCCCACGCCGACCACGTCGGTGAGCGCCGGCTGGCCGTAGGTGAGGGTGCCGGTCTTGTCGAAGATCGCGGTGCGGCAGGTGTCGAGCCGCTCCAGGATGGCGGGGTCGCGGATGACGATCCCGCGCTTCGCGGCCAGCGAGACGGCGCCGATGATGGCGACGGGGATCGCGATCAGCAGCGGGCAGGGCGTGGCGACGACGAGCACGGCGAGGAACCGCGTGGCGCTGCCGCTGAAGAACCAGGCGGCGGCGGCGATCGCCACGGCCAGGGGCGTGTAGAGCGCGCCGAGCGAATCGGCCATCCGCCGCATCCGCGGCCTGCGCTCCTCGCTCGTCCGGAGCACGTCCATGATCTTGGCGTAGCGGCTGTCCCCGGCCACCCGGTCGGTGCGGATCTCGAGCGCGGCCTGGCCGTTGATCGCGCCGGAAAGCACGGTGGAACCGGGCGCCTTCGCCATCCGGTAGGGCTCGCCGGTGAGATAGCTCTCGTCCATGCCGCCGCGGCCCGACAGGACCGTGCCGTCCACGGGGCAGATCTCGTGCGGCAGCACGACGATCAGGTCGCCCACGCCCACCTCGGAGAGCGCGACGTCGGTGAGCCCGGCGGCGATCTTCTTGTGGGCGAGCGTGGGCATGCGGCGGGCGAGGGCATGGAGCACGTCGCCGGCGCGGCTGACGGCGCGGGATTCGAGCGCCTCGCCGCCGGAGAGCATGAGCACCACGAGCACGCCCGCCAGGTATTCGCCGAGCAGGATGCTCGTCACGATCGAGATGCCGGCCAGCAGATCGGAGCCGAAGGTGCCGGCGGCCAGTTTCTTCAGGAGCCCCCAGACCAGCGGCAGGCCGCCGGCGAGGAGCATCGCCACGAGGGGCACGTCGGCCAGCGTGAGGCTCCGCCCGGGAAACCAGCGGCCCGGATCGAGCGGCCCGAGCGACACGGGCGTCGATCCGCGGCCCGACCAGGCGAGCGCGGCCCACAGCGCCAGCGCCACGACCGCCCCCAGCGCGATCAACTCGTTGCCGGGCAGGCGGCGGGCCGCGGGGGCGGGATGATCCATGACGGTGCCTTCGGGGGCTCAGCTGTGCATCCGCGGAAACGGATCGCCTTGCTCCATGATCGCGGCCTCCTCGGCCGCAAGCCAGTGGAGCCGGTCGCGCACAAGTTCCTCCGCCGCGAAGTCGCAGGCGAGACGCACGTACGTGCTGTGGTGGCGGGCCTCCGACTCGAAGAGGCCGCGGTAGAAGTCCCGCAGCTCCGGGTCGGTCACGTGGTCGCCGAGCAGCGCGAACCGCTCGCAGCTCCGGGCTTCGATCAGACCCGCGACCAGCAGCCGGTCAATCGCCTTGCCCGGCTCCTCCCGGCGGATCAGGGCGTGCAGCCGCGACCCGTAGGTGCTCGGCGACAGTTTCCGAAACGGAATCCCGCGGCGCTCGAGGAGGTCGAGCACCATCCGGAAGTGCTCCAGTTCCTCGTTCACGATCTCCGTCATCGCCCGGGCGAGCGCGACGTGATCGACGTAGGAGAAGAGCAGGTTCATCGCCACGCCGGCCGCTTTTTTCTCGCAGTGGGCGTGGTCCACGAGGATGTCGTCGAGATGGGCGTCGACCTGCCCGAGCCAGCGGGCTGACGACGGCGATTGGAGGCTGAGCATGGGTGCGGCGCGGGCGCGGAGCGGGGAGCGGGCGGCGGCGCCGCCTCGGGGCCTCATGGTACACCTGCCGGCGCGGCGACGGCACGGGCCGGCCATCCACCCCGCGTCCTTCCGCTACAATGCCGCGCTCGCGACGGGCGGACCGGCGCCCGACCACGCCCCGACCGACGGAAGCATCCCATGATCGCGTTCGATCGCCCGTTCAACGCCGAGCCGAAACCGGAACGCAACGTCCTCGGCGGCCCGCTCGTCGCCTGCTCGCACGAGCCGCTCACGGGCTTCTTTCGCGACGCCTGCTGCCGCACGGGCCCCGACGACGCGGGCGTGCATACCGTCTGTGCCCTGATGACAAAGGACTTCCTCGAGTTCACCGTCCAGGCGGGCAACGACCTCGTCACGCCGCAGCCGCAGTGGGGCTTCGCGGGGCTGGTGGCCGGCGACCGCTGGTGCCTCTGCGCGAGCCGGTGGCTGGAAGCGGCCAAGGCCGGACGGGCGCCGCCGGTGGTGCTGGAAGCGACCCACGAGAAGACGCTCGCGATCGTGCCGCTCGACCTGCTTCGGCAGCACGCCGCGACGACGGGATGAGTTTGCTTCTGACGGTTGCGATCGGCCTGGTCGCCCTGCTCTATGCCTCGGTCGGCCACGCCGGCGCCACCGGCTACACGGCGGTGATGGCGCTGTGCGGCAGCGACCCCGCGGTGATCCGGCCGACCGCACTGGCCTTGAACGTGCTCGTCGCGGCGATCGGCACGATCCAATTCGCCCGGGCGGGCCACTTCCGCCGCGAACTCTTCTGGCCGCTGACGCTGGCGAGCGTGCCCTGCGCGGTCGCGGGGGGCGCGGTGACAATCCCCACGGCCGCGTTCGAGGCCTTGCTGGCCGCGGTCTTGCTGGTGGCGGCGGTGCGGATCGTTCTCGAATCGCGCACGCGGCCCGGAGCCGATCCGGACGCCGCGCCCGCGGGCGGGCACTCGGCGGTGCGGCCCGCGTGGCTGGCCGCCGTCGGCGGCGGGATCGGTCTGCTCTCCGGGCTGACGGGCGTCGGCGGCGGCGTCTTTCTCACGCCGCTGCTCCTCGCCCGCAGGGCCGCGGCCGTGAAGCAGGTCGCCGCCGTGACGGCCCCGTTCATCCTGGCGAACTCGCTCGCGGGGCTCGCGGGCGGCCTCGCTGCGGGTGGCGCGGTCCCGGCTGTTAGCCTGCCGGCCGTGGCGGCGGCCGCGCTGGGGGCCGCGGCGGGCTCCCACCTGGGTGCGTTCCGCCTGCCGGTGCCGGCGGTCCGCCGGCTCATGGCCGCGGTGCTTGCCGTCGCGAGCCTGAAGCTCTGCGGCGGGCTCGCGGCCCGGGTCGTGTCGCCGTAACGTTCCCCTACGAGGCCGAGCCGCCGCGGCGGTTCCGGCGACGCAGGAATCGGACCGCCATCAGCCCGACACCGCCGAGGCCGAGGACGATCGTGGAGGGCTCGGGCACGGCCGAGATCGAGGAACCGCCCAGGTCGCGGAAGCCGACGAGCGACTCGAAGCCCGCGATCTCCGTCTTCGCGCCCGTCAGCGTGTCGATCGTGAACCAGGTCTTGTTGGTGAATGAATGGCCGTAGAGCACGTCATAGTTCTCGTTGAACGCATTCTGGAGGCTGCCAAGGCCGGTCGCGATGGGCGAGCCGTCATACGTGGGCGTGCCGTTCAGGTCGGTGATCTTGTAGAAATTACCGTTCACGTTGTTGGCGTAGAGTGTCGCGTCGTCGGCGTCGATCGCGATGTCGCCGAACGTGTTGATATTCTCGCCCGCCGCGAGGTTGGCGATCGTCCACGAGGTGGTGCCGCTCACCGTCGGCACGGCGCCGTTGCCGCTGCCCGAGTATGACAGCGAGAGTTTGAAGAGCACGTTCGAGCCCTGCGACGCGTTGCCGTTCTCGTTGAAGAACCAGTAGGCGTTGTTGTAATAGGCCGCGTTGGCGATGTCGATGTAGGAGGCATCGTCGAGCACCCGCTGAACGACCGACGACGTGCCGCTCTGATGGTTCCAGTAGTAGAGCCCCGCGGCATTCGTGTCGCCGCCGTTGAGCCCCGAGTACATGAAGAACATGTGGTCGCGATCACGATCGTAGGCGAATGCGTTGGAATTCTGCGTGCCGCTCAGGATCGTGGAGAGGACGTTGTTGGCCGTCTTCGCCCCGGGGTTGATTTCCCAGATGTTGTTGTTGTCGTCGATGCCGTAGACATAGCTCGGCGTCTGGGCGACCGCGACGGAACCGACGCACGCGAACAGGGCAGCCAACGCGATCAGGTGAATGGAACGACGCATGGAAAAGTCTCCGGAAGGGTTGCGGGAAAGGGGCTTGATGCCGGGCACGGACGCGTTCACCGCAGGCACCGACCACGAAACGACAACCCAAGCGACAGGGCGGAGGGGGCAGCGAAAAACCGCTGCACATGGAACAAGACTGCCGCAAAAGAGAAGTCAGCGTGCCGGAGCGACGACGGTGACGGGTGCGTGCAGCAGCGGTTTCAGTTGAGAGAGTGTGGTTAAGAGTGTGGCGAGCGATGTTTCCTCGCGACGCCCTGAGAACAGCAATTCCGTCGCCCATGTCAAGCATTGAAAAAGAGCGGAAAAATCGCCCCTCGGCCCTCTTTTTTGGCACCGGCCTCCCGGCCTGACGGCGGCCCGAAAGGCCGGCGCGGGGCGGCCTGACGGTCAGTCGCCCCGCCGCGCGGCGGGGCGACGCGGGCCGGAGCGGAGAAGGCCGTAGTTCTCCAGCCGCATCCGCTCGACGCGGTCGTCGATCGTCTCCTCCGGCACGTCGTAGATGCCGAGCACCCGCTCGAAGAGCGACAGGGCCGTCTCGAACTCCTCCGGGATCACGTCGTCGGCGCCGAGCGATTTCAGTTCGTCCACCTCGGAGACGTACTCGGTCCGCACGAAGATCCGCACGTCGGCCGAGAGGTCGCGGGCCACGCGGACGCTGCGCCGCGTGCTGGCGGGATCGGAGATCGCGATCACGTAGGCCCGGGCACGGGCGAGGCCGGCGTGTTCGAGCACGGCGGACCGGGTGCAATCGCCGTAGTGGATGTCGAGGCCGTGCGCCCGCTCGCGGCGCACCGTCTGCGGGTTGAGCTCGAGCACGAGGTGCGGCACGCCGAAGTCCGCGAGCGCCGCGGCGAGGTTGCGGCCGTTGAGGCCGAAGCCGGCGATGATCACGTGGTCGGACAGCGCCGCCTCCCCGCCCTCCGGCGGGTGTTCCCGCAGCCACCGGCGGCAGAGCGCCGTCTTTCCGAGCCGTTCGAGCCACCCCGGCAGCGCGGCGGCCACCAGCGGCGTCACGGCCATCGTGAGGACGGCCGCCGCCAGGAACGTCTGGTAGTCGGCGGCGGAGAGCAGCCCGGCCTCCGCCCCGCGTGACCCGAGCACGAACGAAAACTCCCCCACCTGCGCGATGGCCGCCCCCGCCAAGAGGCTCGTGCGGGGCGGGAAGGCGGCCGCGATGGCCGGCACCGCCGTGGCGACCGTCTTGGCGACGAGGATCGCGGCAACGGTGGTCGCCACGAGGCCGGCATTCTGCACGAGGAAGCGGATGTCGAGCAGCATCCCGACCGACACGAAGAACAGGCTCGCCAGCGTGTCGCGAAAGGGGAGCACTTCCGTGAAGGCCTGGTGCCCGTATTCGCTCTCGGACAGCGAGAGCCCGGCGAGGAAGGCGCCCAACGCGAGCGACAGCCCGACCTGCGCCGTGATGGCCGCGGTGCCGAGGCAGATCAGCACGATCGTCATCAGAAACAGTTCGCGGTTCCGCAGCCGCACCACCTCGTGGAGCACCCGGGGCACCACGAGGCGGCCGGCGATCAGCACGCCCGCGACGACGGCGAGCCCCGCAGCGACCGCCGCCAGCGGATGCGCGAAGGGCGGCGCGGCGGCGGGCA
>JBEIQP010000107.1:0-8951 GCA_040376455.1 Planctomycetaceae bacterium
GAAGACCGTCGCCGTGAAGGGGTGGGCCGAGCGCAGCGCGAAGCCCGGGCCGCTGCCCAGTTCTCGCAATCGGCAGAGTCGCCAGGCCGCGCGGTGAGCGGAAAACCGGGCCCCGCGGCCTTTACGGGGGCGAGCGGCGGTGCCCGTTGTGACGCACCGGCGAAGGCGTCTGGCCGGTCACGGCCTGCACGATGGCCTCGGCCATCCGCTGCAGCGGCACCACCTGCTCGGCTGCGCCCAGTTCGATCGCGGCTCTGGGCATCCCAAACACCACCGACGAGGCCTCGTCCTGAGCGATCGTCCGTCCGCCGGCCTTTCGAATCGCCTGCATGCCCACGGCGCCGTCACTGCCCATGCCGGTGAGAAGCGCCGCCACGGCCCGCGGCCCGGCCGCCTCGGCCGCCGAGCGAAACAACACGTCCACCGCCGGCCGACAATGATGCACTGGCGGCGTCTCCAGCAGCCGGACGCGGTAGGCGTCGCCCTGCCACACCACGGCGAGGTGCCGATCCCCGGGAGCGATCACGCACAGCCCGCGACGCAGTTCCATGCCCTCTTCCGCCTCGCGCACGTCATACCCGCAGATCGCGTCGAGACGCTCGGCCACGACCCGCGAAAAGTAGGCCGAGATGTGCTGCACGACCGCGATCGGCGGCAGCCCGGCCGGCAGCCGGGGCAGGATCGTGCGCAACGCCTCCACGCCCCCCGTCGAGGCGCCGACCACCACGATCTGCCGCGGGTCGAGGCCGTTCACGGGCGGCAACGGCGCGGGCTCGATGCGGCCTGCCTCAGCCGCTCGCGATGCCGACCCGACGCCCTGGGGAGGGCCGGCCTCGAGCGGCAGGTCGGCTCCGAGCGGCGCCGCGCCCGGTGCCCGGCGAAACCGGCTGGATGCGGCCGCGGCCTTCACGTGGTAGGCGAGCCGCGCGCCGAGGCCACCGATCGAGAGCGTGCCGTCGGGCTTGGCGAGCACGTCCACGGCCCCCGCCTCCATCGCGTCGAGCGCGGCTTGAGACCCTGCCTGCGTCAACGAACTCACCACGACCACCGGCAGCGGATGGTGTCGCATGAGGATGCGCAGGAACGTGAGCCCGTCCATCCGCGGCATCTCAAGGTCGAGCGTGAGCACGTCGGGATCGAGCTTGAGAATCTTCTCCCGGGCGACGTAGGGATCGCAGGCCGAGCCCACCACCTCGATCTCCGGATCGAGCGACAGGGCGTCGGTGATCGCCTTGCGCACGAGCGCCGAGTCGTCGATGACGAGCACGCGGATTCTGGCGGAAGGGGTGGCGTTCATCGGGTGGGGGCCGGGAGGGCAGGCGTGGTCATTCCGGGAGGAGATAGACGCTGGGCGATTCGGCCCTCAGCGGGTGCCGCATGCCGAGAAGGCTCTCGGCGTGGCCCACGAAGAGAAAACCCCCTGGCGCCAGCATGGCCACGAGGCGGTCGAGCAGTTCCTGCCGGGATCGGGCGTCGAAATAGATCATGGCATTGCGGCAGAAAATCACGTCGAGCCCGGCCGGCAGCGGATAGGCCGGCTGGAACAGGTTGACGTGATGCACGACGACGCGGCGGCGGAGCTCGGGCCTGACGCGGCAGAATCCCTCCCGCTGGCCGAAGCCCCGCAGGAAGTACCGGCGCAGCAACTGGTCGTCCGGAAGCGTGACCTTTTCGGCCTCGTAGATGCCGCTCCGGCAACGTTCGAGCATGCGACTGGATATGTCCGAGGCGTGCACCTGCCAATCGAGGTGGCGCTCTGCGCGACCAAACTCCGCGAGCACGATGGCCAGCGAGTAGGGCTCCTCACCCGAAGCGGCCGCGGCCGACCAGATCTGCAGCGGCCTGCCCGCGGATGCCCGTTGCCCGACGAGTTTCGGCAGCACCCGCTCGGCCAACACCCGGAAGTGGGCCGGCTCGCGGAAGAAGTGGGTGTGGTTCGTGCTGATCAGGTCGATGAGCCGCCCCACCTCCTCCTCGCCACGCGGCGACTCCAGGAGCCTGCAATAGTCCTCGAAGCCTTCCAGGCCGAGCGCACGCAGCCGCTGGCTCAGTCGGCCGGCGACCAACGCCTGGCGATCCGGCCCCAACTGAATGCGGCTCCGCTCGTGGACCAGGTTGGCCAGGAACGAGTACGCCTGGGGCGTGAGTGGCATTTCGGGTGGGATCACCATCGGGGATTCCCCGCCTCCCGGCGTCGCGCGGTCGGTCAGTAGGAGGTGAAATGACGATCTTCGTGGTCCGGCGCCGATGCGTCGATGACGGCGGCCTCGCGCGGCATCGGGATGCGGTCCGCCGGCGTGGGCTGTCGGCCCGGGAGCTGCCGTCGCCCGGGCGGCGGCAGCGTGACCGGCCGCGGGCTGGTGGGCCCGGCGGATCGGCGGGCAGCCCCACCGGCCAGCGATCGCAGCAGGTCAACCGTCGCCTGAAGCGACTGGGCCTGCGTCTTGAGTTCCTCGGCGGCACTCGCGCTCTGCTCGGCACTGGCTGAGTTGCTCTGGGTGACCTGGTCCATCTGCCCCATCGCCACGCCCACCTGCCTGATGCCCTGGGCCTGCTCCCGGGCGGCGGTCGCGATCTCCGCCACGAGTCCGTCCGCCGCCGCCACCGTGCGGACGATGTCGCCGAGCGAATCGCCCACCCGACCACAACTCTTCGAGCCTCGCCGGCTGTTCGCGATGGCAGCTTCGATCTTCTCGGCCGTCTCCCGCGCGGCCGCCGCGCTCCGCTGTGCGAGCGACCGCACCTCGTCGGCGACGACCGCAAAACCGGCCCCCGCCTCGCCGGCCCGCGCCGCCTCGACCGCCGCGTTGAGGGCGAGAATGTTGGTCTGGAAGGCGATCTCGTCGATGTCCTTGACGATCTTCGCCACCTCGCTGCTCGACGCCTCGATCGCCAGCATCGCGGCCTGCATCTCGGCCATCGTGCCCGAGCCCGCCTGCGCTGCCTCGCGAGCCTGACCGGCGTAGGTCTTCGCCTTGTCGGCGTTGTCGGCGGTGCTGCGGATCATGGCCGTCATCTCCTCGAGCGCGGCGCTCGTCTCCGTGACGGCCGAACTCTGCTCGCTGCAGCCCTCCGCGAGCGCCCGGCCGGCCGACGCCAGTTGCGTAGACGCCAGCGCCGTGTGGGTGGCGCCCGTCTCCAACGAGTCGGAGATCGCCCCCAGCGCCCGCCGCGTCGATCGGATCACAGCCGCTCCCACCAGCCCGCCGAGGATCAGGGCGGCGGCCAGCGCCGTCCCCACGAGCAGGAAACTCGCGGCCACCTCCCGCCGGGCCAGCGCCACCTGCCGCTCCGCCAGCGTCACGTTGTAATCGATGCTCGCGTTCATGGCCGCGGTCGCTTGCTCGAGCGCCGGATCGACCGCATCCCTCATCGCCGCCCTGGCGTCCGCCGTCTTGCCCTCCCGCAGACTGGCGACCACGCCTTGGGCCTTGGTCAAATAGTCCCGCCACGCCACGGACGCGGCGTCGTACAGCCGCCGCTCCTCGGCGTCGGCGAGCAACTTCGCGTACTCGGCATGGACCACGTCGGCCTTGGATGTGGCGGCCGTAAAGGCGGCATCGGTGAACGCGGTCGCGGCGGTGCCTTCCCCCGCGTCCAGCAACATCCGCCGCACCGCACCGCGGGATTCATAGGTCGATTGAATGATGCGATTGAGCGCGACGACCGACGGCATCGAGTTGGTCGCCACGTTCACAACGCTGCGGTTGATGCCCATGATCCGGGCGAGTGCGGCCGTGCCGAGGAGCAGGGAGATCACGACCAGGAGCGCGACGCTCCAGGCAAAGCGGGCGGGGAGCGAGCGCGGGATCATGGCACGTCCTTCGAGGGAGTGGGAGCGTCGGCGGTCAACGCCACGATGTCGGCGGCAGCGATGCGGTCGAGGTCGATGAGCGTGCGAACGAGCGGCCCCGACTTGGCCATGCCGGTGATGAACCGCGTATCGACGGCACCGCCGAAGTCCGGGGTGGGCTCGATGTCGCCGGCGCCGAACGCGGCGACCTCCTCGACGCCGTCCACGACGACGCCGTAGAGCCGCGAGGCGCCGGCCGCAACGCCCAACTGGGCCACGACGATGCAGGTGCGGTCGTGCTCGTCGGCCGCCGGAAGCCCGAAGCGGATGCGGAGATCCACGAGCGGGATGATCTTGCCGCGGAGGTTGATCACGCCCCGGACATGCGCCGGCATGGTGGCCACGGGCGTGACCGGGCAGAGACGGATGATTTCCCGCACCGCGAGCACCGGGATGCCGTACGACTCGCGGCCCAGCGTGACCACGAGGTACTTGCCGGGCTGGGCGGCGGCTTGCGGGGCGTTGGGCTGGGGGGTGGCGTTCATGAGGTCGATGGCATGCGTGGGGTGGTGCGGGGCCCTGTGGATCAGGCGGCCTCGCCGGTCGCGAGTTTGAGTTTGACGAGGGCGTTGACGTCGAGGATCAGACCGACGCGGCCGTCGCCGAGAATCGCCGCCCCCGCGAAAGCGGACTGGCCTCGGAACAGGTCGCCCAGCGTCTTGATGACGACCTCCTGTTTGCCGAGCAGGTCATCGACCAACAGGCAGCGAGCCTCCTGGCCCGACTCCACCACCACCACGATACCCTCCGCCGGATCGACGGTGGTGGTCGCGACGCCGAGGTGCCGGCCGAGCCGCAGGAGCGGCGTGAGCCTGCCGCGGACCTCGACCAGTTCGCCCCGGCCGTGCACGGTGGTCACCGCCCCCGGCAGCGGACGGAACGACTCGCGGACCGACAGCGTGGGAACGATGTACCGCTGGTCGCCCACGCCCACGATCAGCCCCTCGATGATGGCCAGCGTGAGCGGCACATAGAGCGTGAAGGTTGTGCCCGCTCCCTCGACCGAGTCCACCTCCACCTTGCCGCGGATGCTCTCGATGCCCCGGCGGACGACGTCCATCCCCACGCCGCGGCCGGAGAGGCCGGTGACCTTCTCCGCCGTGGAGAATCCGGGGCGGAAGATCAGGTCGAGAATCTCCGCGCGTTCCAGCGGCTGCCCGGGCTGCACGAGCCCGCGTTCCTCCCCTTTGGCGAGGATGCGGTCGGCGGACAGGCCCCGGCCGTCGTCCTGGATGCGGATGACGACGAAGCCCCCTTGATGGAAGGCGCGCAGCGTGATCGTTCCGCGGGCCGGCTTGCCGGCCGCCGCACGCAGGCCGGGAGGCTCGATCCCGTGGTCGGCGGAATTGCGAATCATGTGGACGAGCGGATCGGCCAACTCCTCCACGAGATTCCGATCGAGCTCCGTTTCCTCTCCCTCCAGGCGCAGGTCGATGTCCTTGCCGAGTTCGGCCGACAGGTCACGCACGAGCCGGGCCATCCGGCGGAACATCCCGCCGATCGGCACCATGCGCAGCGAGGTGGCGGTTCGTTGCAGGTCGGAGGTGATGCCGCGGAGTTGGCCCAGGCAGTGGTCCAGTTCCGCGCTCCGGGCCCCGCGCAGTTCGGGCCGCTGTGCGACCAGCGATTGGGCGACGACGAGTTCGCCGACGAGGTCGATGAGGCTGTCGAGCTTGTGCGTATCGACCCGCACCGTGCCGGATGAGACCGGCGCGGCAGGCAACGCCGCGGCCACGACGGGGGCCAGCGGGGGCGGGGCGGGCGGGCTCGGCGGCTCGGCGACGGGAGCGATCGGCTCGGAAATCGGCGGGGGCGACTCGGCGGCCGGCTTCCCGGCGTTGCCGTGCACCACGGCCTGGACACGCGCAAGCAGATCCGGGATCGGCAGCGGCATGCTGCGGCCACGCTCGTGGCCCGCCAACTGGGAGAGGCATTCGGCGACGAACCGCCGCAGCAGGTCGGCACCGGCGAGAATCAGGTCGATCGCCTCGCGGCCCAACGTCAGCCTGCCGCGGCGGGCCGCGTCGAGCACCGATTCCAGTTCGTGCGTCAGCCGCTGCAGCACCACCATCTTGAGCACACCCGCGTTGCCCTTGAACGTGTGGAAGACGCGGAACACGGTGTCGATCGACGCCGCATCGGCGGGGTTGCGCTCGAGCGTCAACACCCCGTGCTCCACCTCCTGCAGGAGATCCTGCGACTCCGCGCAGAAGAGTTCGATCATCTCGTCGTCGAACCCCTCCGGCAGCACGCTCACGGAGAGTTCTTCGGCGACCGGAGCCGGTGGCCGTGCCGCGGCCGCCGCCACCCATTCCGCGGGGACGGCCGGCTGTGACTGGCCCCGCTGCCACGCCAGCGTGGACGACACCATCCAGGGCTGCCACTCGTTGAGCTTCCGGATCACGTCCGCCGACAGCGTGTCCCTCCCCGGACCGTCTGCCAGCCAGCCGCGGCACGCCGCCACGGCCTGCCGGATCGGATCGGGCGCGGCTGCGCAGGCAGCGTCGAGCTCCGCCAGCAGGCCGCGGAGCGACGCCGCCGGCGCGGACGAGTCGGCGAAGGCCAAGTCCAGCCCCAGTTGCTGCAGCAACGCGCCGGCGCGGGCCGCGGGCGTGATCGGTTCCGTCATGTCGCGATCCGCGGCGTTGTCGTGGCGGCCCCCACCATCGCCTCGAGCGCCGCGGCCACCTCGCGCAACCCGGCGGCCTGGGCGGTCAGTTCCTCCGCCGCCGCCGAGCTCTCTTCGGCACCGGCTGCGGATTGGAGGGTGATCCTTTCGATCTGGGAGAGCGACGTGCCGATGCTTCCCACCGCCTGCTGCTGCTCGCCGCTGCCGCGGCGCACCTCATCGACGAGCGCCTGCACCCCGGCCGATTGGCTGGCAAGTCCGCGGACGGCCGCGGCCACGGCGTCCACCCGCTCGCGGCCCGACTGCGTCCGGCCGATCGACTCGGCGATCAGGGCCGCCGTCTCCCGGGCGGCCTCCGCACTGCGGCCGGCGAGGGCCCGCACCTCGTTGGCGACGACGGCGAATCCCTGGCCGGCCTCTCCGGCGCGGGCCGCTTCCACCGCGGCGTTGAGGGCGAGGATGTTGGTCTGGAAGGCGATCTCGTCGATCACCTTGTTGATCTTGGAGATCCTGCCGGACGCGGCGTCGATCTCGCCCATCGCGGCCACGAGCGCCTCGAGCTGCGTCTGGACCGCGGTCAACTCGTCGCGTTCGAGCCGCACCTGCTCGCTCGCCGACTGCACCCGACGGACGTTGTCGGCCGCCATGCCGCTGACTTCCCGGGACGAAACCGTGATCTGCTCGACCGCGGCCACCTGCTCGGCGCTGCCTTCCGCCAGGGCCCGGCTCGTCGCCGCCACTTGCGTGGCGCCGATCGACACGTAGGCCGAGCTCGAGGCGATGTCGCCCACCGCGCGGCGAAGCGCGGTCGCATGTCGCCAGAGGCCCGCCGCCGACACGGCCGCCGCAAGCGCGGCCACGGCGATCCCGAGCAGGAGCGCGGCGTCGCCGCGGCGTTTGGCCGCGGTGACGGCCGCTTCAGTGCGGGCATCGAGCATGGCCTCGAAGTCGCCGATGGGCTTCATGATCAAGGACTTGTCGGCATGGTAGGCGGCGTCGTGCATGATCCGCCGGGCCAGGTCGGGGTCGGGCGGACCACGCTTCGTGTAGCCGCCGCGGCCGTCGGCGAACTCGCCCTTCATGGCGTGCATCGCGATCGTTTCCGTGGTCACCAGGGCGTTGGAGTTGTCCTCGGCCTCCTTGAGCTTGGCGAATTCGTCGGTGGTGAAGCCTTGGTCCACCATGAGCGTGCGGAGCGGCACCTGCCGGCCGTCGGGCCGCGGCGCGGTGCCGTTGCGGACGTCCAGCACCCGCCAGAATTGCCGCTCGTAGTCCGGATCGCCGGTCACGACGTACGTGCGGGCGAGGCGGGTGAGCTCATCGGAACTCCGTCTCAACTCATTGGCCAACTGGTACGATTCGTAGCGGTTGGCCTGTGCGCGATGCACCGCGCGTTGGCTCGTGTAGGAGTAGACGGCCAGACCGGCGAGAGCCAGGATCGGGCCCAGCGTGGCGAATTGCAGCCGGCGGATGGTGTTCATGGGTCTGTCGGAGGGGCTGGGCGGACAATCCGGCCGTGCTCCAGTGTAGTTCGCGATTTTCGCCCTGAATCCCGGTTCGAGCCGGGGCCGCAACGGCCGTCCGCCCTCGGTTCGCGGGGTGTTTGGCCCGGCTGGGCCGCGGAAAACCGCGTTTCATCGGCCCCCCGCCGGTGGCGGCGGCCAGGGGTGGGCGTCGGAATCGGCCGGGGCGCGTCCGGTTTCTTGTCGGTTCAACGCCTCCCTGGTATTGAGAGGTGTCGTTTTTCGATGTGGCCCCGTCACGAAGGAGGATTCCCATGTCCCGGTTCACGCCAGTCGCCGCCAAGACCTTCTGCGGCATGATCGTCGCCACGTTGCTCGCGACGGCGCCCGCGGTTGCCCGCGCTGAATGGGCTGCATCGCACACGGCTGGAACCGAGGCGGCCAAGCGGGGCGACCTCTCGAAGGCGAAGTCCTGCTTTGCCGCCGCGATTCGCGAAGCTCATGCCACGGGCCACTCGGAACAGGCGGCGCGGAGCACGATCGGCTTGGCAAACGCCCTCACGCACGAACAACAGCATGCAGCGGCATCGGGAGTGCTCGCGATCGCGGTCAAACTGTGTGACGTTCAGGGGGCGGTCGCGGCACCGACCGCGGCGGCCCTCCGCGATTCGCTGTCGATCGCCAAGAGCGGCGCGGGCACGCTCGACGACATTGAACGTCGAACCGCCGGAGCATCCACCCGGCCGGCCGCTCCCACTCCCGACGCCTCGGCCCGTGTTGGCGGGGCTCCGACTCCTGATGCCTCGGCCCGTGTTGGCGGGGCTCCGACTCCCGATGCCTCGGCCCGTGTTGGCGGGGCTCCGACTCCCGATGCCTCGGCCCGTGTTGGCGGGGCTCCGACTCCTGATGCCTCGGCCCGTGTTGGCGGGGCTCCGACTCCCGATGCCTCGGCCCGTGTTGGCGGGGCTCCGACTCCCGATGCCTCGGCCCGTGTTGGCGGGGCTCC
>JBEIQP010000171.1:0-4388 GCA_040376455.1 Planctomycetaceae bacterium
CTCGGCCTGCGCCCAGGCGAGGGTTTCGCCCAGGGCGTCGAGCCGATCGACCGGGATCTCGGGCGGCCGCTCCGGCAGGCGGGCGAGCCGGGCCCGGATCCGCTCGATGATCGGCTGCTTCACATCCTCGTCCACCGGCAAGAGCGACGCGATCTCATCGACGCGCTCCACGCTCGGCAGGGCCACGAGCTGCGCCTTGCGTTCGAGGAGCTGCTCGCGGGAGTCGGCGATCGACAGCGCGTACCAGACGCTCTGATCGCACTCCTCGAGGAGTTTCTTCTCCACCGCCACGCTCTCCAGCCCGTCCGCCTGCAGGTTGAGCAGGTTGTGGTCGTAGTCGAGTTCGTGGAGCCCGCCGGCGAGGGCCATCGTGCCCGCCATCGCGGCGAGCGCCACGAACCGCGGGTGGCGCGTGACCGGCGCGAGCCAGGTGTGCACCGGCACGGGCTCCGGGATGCGGTGGCCGAGCCGGCTGCGATCGACGATCGCCACCACCGCCGGCAGCACGAGCAGTTCGGCCGCGGCGCAGAGCAGGATGCCGCCGCCGGCGATCATGCCGAGTTCGGCGACGCCGACGAAACTGGTGAGGGCGGCGCAGAAGAAGGCCACCGCCGTGGTGATGGCCCCGGTGAGGATCCCCGGGCCGACCGAGCCGCTCGCCTCCAGCAGCGCCTCGTCGCAGGAGAGGCCCGATCGGCGGAGCTCGAGGTAGCGGCCGATGTAGTAGGTGCCGTAGTCGATCCCGACCCCGATCATCGTGACGGTGAAGGTCACGCTCAGGATGTTGAGGTGGCCGACGCTCACCGTCGCCCAGCCGAAGGCCCAGGCCATGCCGATCACGAGCACGCCGTTGGCCATCAGCGCGTGGCGAACCCCGCCGAAGCCCGCGATGATCACGATCACGACGGCCGCGAGCGACAGCCCGCTGGCCCACATCATCGACTGCTGGCTCGTCCGCATCTCGTCGTCTTCCATCACCGGCAGGCCGGTGAGGCCGATCGTGGTGTCGGCGTGCCGCGCGCCCACCTCCTTGATGATCCGCCGCAGTTCGTCGGTGGCGGCCGACGCGCCGGCGAAGCCGCCCTTCTCCTTCGCCAGCCGGAGAAGCACGAACCCGAGGCGGCCTTCCTTGGCGAGGAGATGCTCGCTGGAGAGGTCGCGCAGGGTGGAGAGCGATTCGGGCATGCTCGGCCACGGGGATACGTAGTCGCCGGCCCCGCCGTCCGCAGCCGGTCCGGGAAGATCCATGCCCGCGAGCAGCGCCTCGCTGTAGCGTTCGAGCGCCGACGTCGGCTGCTCGCCCGGCGCGGCCCCGCCGCCGGCCACCATCTGGCCCGCCATGCCGGCCACCATCGTGCCCACCTTGAGCTGCGTCCAGCCGCCGTCGAGGATCGGCTCGGAGCGCTCGAGGAAGCGGTCGATCTCCGCCAGGTCGGCCGGCGCGAGGTAGTGCAATCCCTTGGAGCGGATCTTCGAGAGGTCAACCTCGTGCAGCACCGAGTGGAACCGCGTGCCGTCGCGGGCCACCTCGCGCGAGAGTTCGTCGAGCACGTCGATCACGCGCTCGCGCGACTGCCCCTCAACGACGATGACCGCATCGTCCTCCTCGCCGAATTCGCGGATGTAGTCGATCCAGAGCTTGTTGTAGTCGCTCTCCGGATCGAGCAGGTCCACGCGGCTCACCTTGTAGCCGAGCCGCTGCGCCGTCCACACGCCGGCCCCACAGGCGGAGAGGATCGCCACGAGCGCCACGGCCAGCGGATACCGGAGGCAGACCTGCGTCCACGCCACCAGCGCCCGGCCGAGCAGGCTGGGCGCGTGATGCGCGGCGCGGCGCGGCGCGGCGGACGCGTCGTCCGCGGACGGCGCGAGGTGTGGATCGTGAAGGTGCAGCATCGAATGGGCCGCGCGGCCTCCTGGCGGGTCCGGGCACAAGCGGGGCGGGATGGTAGGGAACCTGGGCCGCGGGGCAAAGCCCGATCCCGACCGTCCCGGCACCCCGGGAAACATGGGCAAACCCCCGGGATTCCTGCGGCAGAATCATTGGCCCGAAGAAACCCTCCAGGCCGAAAACTCCTCCGGAGGCGGTGGATTGGCACCGCCGGGGTGGGAACGTCGATGGGGGGTATCGCATGCTCGCGCGCCGTGGAGCGGTCCTGGCCTTCTGCTGCCTGGTGGCGGCCTCGGGAAGAGCCGGGGCGGCCGAATCAACGACCTTGATGCCAGGGGGCGTCGCCTCGGCCATGGCCGAGGCCGGCTCCTCCGGCCACGACGCCCGCCGCCGGGCGATCGAGGCCATCCCGCTGCGGAGCATGCCCGAACCGCAGCGGCGGGCCGTGGAGAAGAGCATCGCGTCGGCCACGCTCTACCGGCACCTACCCGCCGAGACGATCACCTGCGACGCGGCGCTGCTCGAATTCATCCTCGCGAAGCCGGAATCGCTCGTCGATCTGTGGCGCGTGCTCGGCATCAGCCGGCTGGCCCTCGATCCGGCCGGGCCGTCGCAGTGGCGACTGGCGGACGGCTACGGCACCGTCGGCACGGTTCGGCTGCTGCACCGCGAGCGCACCGCGCAGGGAAGCGTGCTCGTGTTCCACGGCCGCGGCGGCTACGCCGGATCGCTCTCGCCCAAGCCCCTCACCGGTTCGTGCCTCGTCGTGGTCCGCCACGCGCCCGCCGGCCAGGATCCGCAGGGCCGTGAACGGCAGACGGTGCAGATCGACGCGTTCCTCGATGTGGACGGGATGGGCCTCGAGATCGTGACCCGCACGCTGCAGCCGCTCATCGTCCGCTCCGCCGCCGCGAACATGCACGAGATCTGTCTCTTCGTGTCGCAGTTCTCGGCGGCGGCGAAACGCAGCCCCGCGGGCGTTGCCCGGCTCACCGAACGGATGAGCCGCACGAGCCCGGAGGATCGCCGCGCGCTGGCGTCGATCGCGTGCGGTTCGCCCCGCACGCCGGCCCGGGCCGCGACGGCCGAGCAGATGCAGGCGGAACTGGCGGCCCGCTGGATGTCGGCAGAGCAGATCGACGGCGACCGCCGCCGGCAGTGAGCCCGCGGGGCACGCGGGCCGCCGTCACTGCGTGCGGTCGGACGGTGCGCCGGTGGACGCGGGCACCGAGGCGATCCGCGTCCGCGCCTCGGCGGCCACGAGGTAAGGCCGCTTGTATTCCGGCATGTAGCCGCGCGCCCCGCGGACCGAGACCTGCTGGCCCACCAGCGGCGCGAGATTGACGCCCGCCTGCGGCGCGACGAACGCCAGCACGTTGTTGTGTTCGTCCACGAGCGCCCAGCGCGGCGCGTCCGGCCGCCGCGACACGACGGTCGCCAGCCTGCCGGTCGTCTCGATCTGATCGGGGGGCGTCCACGACGGCTGCCCTCCGGCCGGCTGTCCCCCGGGCATCACGCCCGGTCGGATCGGCCGCGAGCCGAGCGCCGAGAGGCTCGACCACATGCCCCCGAGCCGCAAGGGGGAGGGATCGGCCGGCGCGTCGGCCACCAGCGTCCGCTGCCGGCTCTGGATCGCCTCGAATCGCGCCAGCCGCGCATCGACCGCCTGGGCGCGCATGCGGTCGCTTTCGGAGGTGGCCCGCGTCGCGGCCAGCCTGAGCCGCTCGCGCAGCGGGGCCAGGTTCCACGAGTCGCTCGGGCCGGTCACGGCCAGCGAGAGGGCGAGGTCGATATCGGCCAGTTCGTCACCGCTGGCGGCGACGGCGCCGCTCACGGCGGCCGGTGCCGTCGCCTTGGCCGCGGGGTCGAACACCGTCGTGCCCAGCGGCAGCCAGCCGGAGAAGAGCCGACTCGCCGTCGGGACGGGCTCGAGCGGTTGCGGATCCGCGGCTGCGGGCGGCTGCGCGGCGGACGGTTCGTTGACTTCCGCCACGGCCCGCTGCACGGCGCCGCCCGCCTCGCGGATCGCGGCGATCGCCTCGCCCGCCGCGGCCAGACCGAGGCCGGCCGGCGCCGTTTCGGCCGCGGGAATCGGGGCCAGGTCCGGCGGAAGATCGAGGTCCTCGCCACGAGCCCAGCGAAATTCACCCGACGGCGGCTCGATCCGCACCCAGGCTCCGGCATGCCGGCCCGCGTCGATCGTCACCTCCTCGAGCACGCGAACCCGCTCCCCCGCCTCGAGCGCCACCTGCGTGACGTGCCGCAGATCGTTGAGTTGGGAACCGACCCGCGCGACCGCGCCGTCGGTCACGACCACGCCCGTGTATTCCCCGCGCGGTCGCGGCGCGTGCGGCCGGCCGTCTTCGGCGGCGATGTCGCAGGCCCGCAGCCAACTGAAACTGCCCCGCACCGGCCGCACGGCGCAATAGCCGGAGTCGTCGATGGCCCAGACCTCGACCGGCGCGCCGCCGCTGATCCGTTCGGTGGGATAGAAGTC
>JBEIQP010000213.1:0-2699 GCA_040376455.1 Planctomycetaceae bacterium
CATACGGACCGCAGGTTTTCAACCTGCGGCATGTTCGGCACAGGTTGGCAACCTGTGCTACTTGCCGTGCATTCGTACAAGCCCAACGCCGTGAGGCGTGGGGTGCGGCCATGACAGACACTGCAACCAGTGTGATTCGCCCGCGGCCTTACGGCCGGTCGGCTTTCACTCGCCTGAGCGGGCCGAGCAGGAACCACGCGCCAGCGGCGACCTGCACCAGCAGGGCGATTAGCCCGGCCCGTGGGTCGCCGGTGGCGAGTTGCACGCCGCCGAAGGCAAGGCTCGCGGCAAACCCAGCGAGTTTCGTTCCCACCTGCATGACGCCGAAGGTGACCCCTTCCCTGCCCTCCGGGGCGAGGGCGGCGACGGAGGCGCGAACCACGCTCTGAATGCCGCCGAGCACCAGGGCCAGGAGGACGGCGAGCGCGTGGAGTTGGCCCGGCGTCTGGATGAACCAGGCCAGCGCCAGCACGGCCGCCCAGCCGCCGAGGCACACCGCCGCGGCGGACCGCCGGCCCCACCGCGCTGAGAGCCAGCCGATGGCAAGCGCCCCCGGCAGCGCCACCGCCTGCACGAGGAGGACGAGCCGCACGAGGGCGGGGCCGTCGAGGTCGAACTGCTCCAGGGCCAGGCTCGAGAACTGTGCGATCGCGGTCTGCACGGCGCCGAGGGCGAGCATCGATCCCAATAGCACGCCCCCCAGCTGCGGGCCGACGTCGGTATCGGCGGGCCGCACGAGACTTCGCGCGAAGTCGAGGGGTTCGCGGCCCGATGTGGCGGCATGCCGCTCCTGCTCGCCATTGCCGAACCGGGCGATCGCCGCGGGCAGCGAGAACGCAAGCCACCACGCGGCGGTGAACGCGAACACCAGCCGCAGACCGCCGGCGGCCGTGAGGCCAAAGCGATCGTGCGCCGCGACGAGCGCGGTGGCGACCACCAGCGCGATCGCCCCTCCAGCGTAGCCGGCCGCAAAGCCGTAGGCCGAGAGCCGGTCGGCGTCGCGGTCGCCGGCGATCCGCGGCAACAGGCTGCCCGTGAAGACTTGGGCGAGGTCGAAGCCCACGGCTGCGGCGATGATCGCCATCAGGACCGCCGGTCGGGCCGAGGGAGGAACGGCTGCGAGCGCGACGAGCCCCCCTGCCCCGGCGAGGGTGCTTGCCACCAGCGCCCGCTGGTGCGCGTGGCGGCGATCGGCCCAGGCCGCGGCCCACGGCGTGAGCATGGCCGACACGAGCATCGCGGCGGCGAGCGTCCAGGCCCAGATCACTCCGGCGGGCATGCCCCAGCCGCCCTCTGCGAACACGACCTTTTCGACGTAGGCCACGACGAGCGTGATCAGCACGGTCGAGAACGCACTGCCCGCCCAGTCGAGCAGGATCCAGGCGAGGCGCACGAACCGCGCAACGGGGGCCGGTGGCTGCCGATCCGGGTTTGCATCGAGTGTCATGCGGGTCTCATGCGTGGCGAGTGAAAGCCGACCGGCCGTGAGGCCGCGGGCGAACTGCGCTGGTCACGGGATTTGTTGGTGGATCACCCCACGCCTCACGGCGTTGGGCTTGTACGAACGGACGCACGTGCGACCCGTATACGCCGCGGCCGCCGCCTACGGCTCGCACAGCCAGCGGAGCAGCGATTCTGCCGAGGGAGTGCCCGGTCGGTCCAATCGTTCCGCGAGCCACGCGACCAGGAAGAGAAATGCAACCGCCCAGGCGATTGCCGTGGAGGCCGGGGTCGCCACCTGCCAGAACGCGTCTGGGTCGCCGCTGATGACGAAGCCGGCGATCCAGAGCGGCCAGACGTGGGCAATGTGGTGGAGAACGTAGAGAGTGAGCGAGTGGCGGCTCATGGCGCCCGCCACCCGCAGGAGCGGGCCTCGGCCGTCGGTGCGGGCATCGATCGTCTGGTGCAGGAGGGTGGCCAGCACGATGCCGCCCCCGATCGTGCCCAGCACGTAGGCCGTGGTCGGAGGAAACATCGCCCATAGCCGGTCGTGCGTGATCAGGCCCGCCGGGACGAGTGGCCGGGCCGCCATGACGGCGATCGCCGTTGCCAGCAGCAGGCCGCCGGCAGTCAGCGCCGCACGGGGCGTGCGATCCCCGCCGCCGTAGATCAAGGGAGCGGCGACGAAGCCGGCCAGCGGCAGCGCCAGCCACGGGAAGATGGGGAAATACCCGGTGGCGAGGTAGCCGGTCACCACATCGGCGACGGTGAAGTCGTAGTCGAAAAATCCGTCCGCCCAGAAAGCGCGGTAGTCGGCGACCGCCCGCAGCACCGGCGCCAGCCCTACGAGCAATCCGCAGGCCACGACCGTGACGGCCGGAGGTGTCCTGCGGGCGACGTTGAGGGCCAGCATCGCGGTACCGATCAGCGTGAGGATGTCCCAGTTGAAGACGTCCTCCGGCATCCAGACGAGCACGTTGAACACGAATCCGAAGAGGATCAGGAACAGCCCGCGGCGGACGGTGATCTTCGAGAGTTCTTCCGGATCGCGGCCGCGGGAGGCCTGCGCGTCGGCCCAGAGGCGGTAACTCACCCCCGAGAGAAACGTGAACAGCGGGGCGGCGAAGCCGGTCGGCATCCACCAGTAGCGGTTGGCACCGATGAACGGGCCGCTCTCGATGTTGTAGGAACCGGCGAGGTTTTCGACGAAGTGGACGAGCGTCATCAGGACGATGGCGGCCGTCCTGAGCAGGTCGATC
>JBEIQP010000067.1:0-13874 GCA_040376455.1 Planctomycetaceae bacterium
CCAACAACGTGACCGTCGCGGTGCCGTTGGTCACGTGGGCGTTGCGGATCGGCGCGAGGGTCACGGCGAGCCGCTCGGTCTGCTCGCGAGCAAGGTCGTTCAGCGGCGTGACCGTGATCACTTTGGCCGTTTCGCCGGGCCGGAACGTGAGGGTACTCCACGGCGAGGGGAGAGCTTGGCCGGCCATGGCGAGCCGGTAATCGCGGCCGTAAGAGGCCTCGCCGCTGAGCGAATAGCCGACCACCACGGGCTTTGAGTCCGGCGCGGCCAGACGCACGGTCAAGACAGCCGGTCCTGCGGCCTCCGAGATGGCCTGATTGCCGGCGATCGCCACGGCAGCCGGGCAATCCCGCCGCTCGAGCCATTCCATGTCAATGCGTTGCCGGCGCTGGTCTCGGGCGGGCATGGCGGGGACTCCAATGAGGGGGTTGCCACTAATTAAAGGCTAGTGTACCCTTCTCTCGGGGGAACGCCAATTGTCGGCCGCAGTCAGCGCTGGGAGCTGTCCGCGAGTATCCGTCCTCCGCCCGCCGTCACGGAAGGTTCACGGTGGCCGGGGTGCCGTTGTTCACGTTGCCCGCGGTGCCGGTGGTCCCGCTCACGAGGAACTGGTCCGTAACCGTCAGGAAGCCCGGAGACGTGCCCTGGAGATCGACCGCGTAGGGCGGAGCCGTGGCCGGGACCGCCGACTCCAGCGACACCAGAGTGATGGCCAGGGCCGCGTCGTCGTTGGTGCGGAGCGCCGGGGCCGTCAACGATGCCGACGACAGCCGGCTGGCGCCGGTGACCGTCAGGCCCGAGGCCGCGTCGTTGCCCTGTGCGATCATCGCCTCCTGGGTGGCGTCCTGCACGAGAAGGTTCGTGAGGGTGACGGGCGTCGCTGTGTTGCCCTGCACGCTCACGCCTGCCTGGCCCGGCGACACGACACGGACCTGGCCGACGCTGACCGTGGTATTGCTGTTGGACGAGATTTCGATCGGCGCGGAAGCCGCCGAGTCGTTGTCGAGGATCGCCAGCGGTTGGACGAAAGCGAGGTTGCGGCCGACCGGGGTGGCGAGCCGGTCGCTGGTCACGTTGACGTTGACCGTGCCGCCGGTCTTGTTCTGCACCAGCAGGGACTGGCCGGCCGACGCGGTGGTCGAGATCATGCCCTGGAAGTTCACGTTCGCCGCGCCGCCGTCGATGGCGAGGCCGGTCCCCATGTTCTCGATCTTGACGTTGTGAAAGTTCACGTCGCCGCTCGGGACATCGACGAGGCGGATTCCTGCCTGGCCCGCGGCGTTGCTGCCGACCATCTGCACGTCGTTGACGTTCGCGCCGCCCGTGAGCGAGCCGTTGCCGGCGATGCCCGTCTGGATCGTCGATCCCGGCACGCTCCGCATCTGGAAGTGATCCACGAGCGCCCCGTTGCGGAGCGTGATCGCGGTGGAGCTCGAGGTCAGCACCGGATAGAGGGTGGCGGGCTGCGAGTTGAAGAACTGCTTGAAGCCGCAGGTGGCCGTGGCCAGTTCCAGCGTGGAGCCTTCGCCCACGAGGATCTGGTTGTCGGCCTGAAACTGCCAGGTGGAGGCGTAGGGCGTGGTGGCGCTCGTCCCGGCATGCACGAAGACGATGTCGTAGGGATTGACCGCCAACGCCTGCGCCTGGGCGAGCGTCTGCACCGGCGCGCCGAGGGTTCCGTTCCCGCCAAACGTCGCCGTGTTGTCCACGTGGATCACGTGCCACGGCGTTCCCGTGGCGGGGTTGACGGCGGCGACCGGGGTGGTGTGGGCGCGGACGATGTGCTCGTTGCGCATCATCGGCTGCTCGATCTGGTCGGGCACGTTGCGCCGCCGGCTACCGCCCATCCGGTAGGTGAGCCGGGCGAAACCGGTCCAGTCGAAGTAGCTGTCGTTGTTGGCCTGGAGCGAGAAGTCCCAGTTATCCAGAAACGTCATGTCGAGGCGGGTGTAAACGCCCCCGAACCACGGGACGACGTCCTGACCGGTCTGCGGGCCCTGCCACCAGTTGTAGCGGGAATTGCCGTAGGCGTAGCCGCCCACGCTGATCATCCCCGCCCAGTCGGAGAGCCCGGGAATGTAGGCACCCACTTCGAGATCCGTGCCGGCCAGGGCCGCGTCGAGGCCGTACTGGCAAAGCAGGTAGTTCCCGGTCAGCGGCGAGTCGGGAGCGCCGAGCGTGTAGGCGGTCGTTCCCACGGGGATGTAGCCGTTGGAGCGGATGTTGCCGTAGTCGGTGAGCCACTCGCCGCTCACGCCCACCTGGTTGTAGGAATGCCCGAACTGGCCCCAGGCCGTGCCGGGAATCCCGTAGGCCTGGTACTGGTTCCCGTCGCCGTCGAAATCCCAGTAGACGCCCACGCCGAGGAGCGAGCCGCCGAGCATCTGCTTCCGGACCACACCCACATTCGAGAAGAAGCCACCATTGACGGAGAGGTGGCTCCGCAGATCGGCCGCCCAGAGTCCGCCCAGGTCGTCCTCGCCGTAGGGCACGAAGCCTCCGAGCGTCATGTAGCTGCCGTTGTAGCCGAGGCCGCGGTCGGCCGCGTTGATGCCGTAGTAGAAGTAGCCCGGGCCGCTCCCGTTCAGGGTCTGGAGGCCTGCCGCCGCCCGGTTGAGCACCGCTCCGGCCGGGGTCATCGCCGTCTGGCCGACCTGGGCGCGGGCCACGGTGGTCAGGCATGCGCAGGCGATGACGACGACCGTCAGTCGCGTCGTCATCCTTCTCATCGTTGCTCGCATGATTCCGTCGCCTCTTCCCGTGCCTCGAAGGTTTGTCGTCATTGGTCACGCCTCATCACGTGCAGCCACATCCGGATTCGCACCCCGCGTCACGGCGGCGGCTGGTTGGGCGGGGGCGGAGGTCGCTTCGGGACGAGGCCGGTGTTGAAATTGACCCGCGAATTGAAGGGTGTGATGAGCGCGGTCGTGCCGTTGTTAAGATTCTCCAGATCGAGCAGGCTGCTGGCCGCGACGGCGATCGGCAGTTGCGTCGCCGGGGCGGTGAACTCGACGCCGCTCGTGGTGTCGACGAATGTCGTCGGATCGCCGGCGACATTGAGCAGAATGCCCGTTCCTGCAGAGCCCACGGTAATCGTATTGTCGATGACCAGGGCGTTGACCTGGGACAACTGCTGGCCCGGATAGCCGCCGCTCGCGTCGAAGTAGCCGCTGATGCTGATGCCATTGCCCGTGGCGGCGATGTCGTTCTCGCGGGCCGTGAAGTCGATCGTGGGCACCAGCGGCGGCGTCACGATGGGCGGCGGCACCGGCGGCGGGTTCGCGGGGTCGGCATTGGCGAACACGCCGATGCCGTTGGTCACGCCGCTGATGTCCGCTCCCTCCACGAGCACTCGATACGGTGTCGTGGCGGGAACGTAGGAATTGGCCGTGGCGAGGATGCCATAGGTGCCGGCATTCGTGATCCCCGTGGCGGCGCTCGTCGGATTCGTCGGGTCGAGCCGCTCGACCCGCAGGTTGCTGTTGAGGATGCGGATACCGTTGTCCTGGGTGTCGCTGATCGTGCCGCCCTGAACCCACACGACGTTGTTGCCATCGACGCTCGTGGCGTCGATACCGTCGCCGCCGGCGCCCCGAATCGTGGAGTCGATGAAATGGATGCTGCCGCCCGTGGAGTTGATGCCGTCACCGCCGACGTCCGCGATGACGGACTGGCCGCTGATGGCGGCGAAGGCGTTGGTTCCCGTCACCGAGATGCCATCGCCGGTCGCCGTGGTGATCAGCGAGGCGTTCGCCATGTTGATCCGGGCGCCCGTTCCGGCCACGGTGATGCCGGTTCCCGTGATGTTGCTGATCGAGGTCGCATCCAGATTGACCGCCGACGCCATGCCGAGGATCTTGACCGCGGGGTTGCCGGTACGATTGATCGTCGTGGACGTGGCGTTGATCACGGCGCCCGTGCCCGAGGCGGTCGTGACGAGGGCGGAACCGGTCGTATTCGCGATCCGGGACGCGTTGAGGGCCATGTAGGCACCCGAGCCTGAGGCCACGACGGCGTCGCCGGCGGTGTTGGTGATGGTGCCGCTGGTGAGAACGACGACGGCGGCGTCGCCGGAGGCACGCACGGCGGTGCCGACGGTGTCGGCGATCAGCGTGTTCGTGGCCTGCACCGTCGCCCCCTCACCCGACGCCAAGATGGCGTTGCCGGTGATCGCCGTGAACGTAGAGTTCGTGACGTTCACGTTTCCGCCCGGCGCCGACACCACGAGGCCGTCGTTCGTGAGGTTTGAGAGCCGGGTGTTGTCGATGTTGAACGTGCCGGTCGAGTTGGCGATCTGGATGCCCCGTTGGAACGGGCCGCCGTTGCCCTCGATAATCACGTCGGAGACCGTGGAGACGCTGGGGATCGGGACGCCCGCCCCGTCCGAGATTCCGAGCGGGGAGCCGGTGATCTGCACGTGGCTCAGGGTGGCGTTCGGCTGGTCCATGACGATCGCCGTGCCGATCGGGTTGGTGATCACCGGGTAGATGCCCGAGCCGTCGCCGCCGAAGAAGGAACGGTTGCCGCAGGACATCGTCGGAATCTGGAGCGAACTGCCCTCCCCGACGAGGTACTGGTTCGCGGCGTTGAACGTGAAGCCGCCGGCCGGCGTGACGTAGGGCGCCGCTGTCCCGGCGCCGACGTGGACGTAGACGATGTCGAAGGGGTTCGTCGCCGCGGCCGACGCCTCGCCGAGCGTCATGAACGGCGCCGCCGCAGTGCCAAGGCCGCCGCCGGTGGCCGTGTTGTCCACGTGAAGTACCCGCCACGGCTGGCCGTTGAACGGGTTGATCGCGACCACCGGCGTCTGGTGGGCGCGGACGATGTGCTCGTTGCGCATCATCGGCTGCTCGACCTGGTCGGGCACGTTGCGCCGCCGGCTGCCGCCCATGCGGTAGGTGAGGCGGGCGAAGCCCGTCGAGTCGAAGTAGCTGTCGTTGTTGTATTGAAGCGAGAAATCCCAGTTCTCGAGGAACGTCATGTCGAGGCGGGTATAGACGCCGCCGAACCACGGCACGGCATCCTGCCCATCGGGGAAGTCGTACCGGTCGTTGCCGTAGGCATAGCCGCCCACGCTCACCATGCCGGCCCAGTCGGCGAGGCCTGGCACATAGACGCCCACTTCGAGGTCGGTGCCGGTGAGGGCGGCATTGACGCCATTGCGGCAGAGGACGGAGTAGTCGATGAACGGTCCCACGAGTTGGGCCGTGGAGCCGACCGGTATGTAGCCGTTCGAACGGATGTTGCCGAAGTCGGTGAGCCACTCGGCCGAGACGCCCACTTGGTTGTAGGTCTGGCCACTGGCGAACGTCTGCGAGGTGCCGGCGATCAGCGTGTCGTCGTACTGATTCATGTCGCCGTCGTAGTCCCAGTAGACGCCCACGCCCAGCAGGGTGCCGCCGAGAAATTGCTTGCGGACAGCGCCGACGTTCGAGAAAAACCCGCCGTACACGGAAAGATGGCTGCGGACGTCCGCAGCCCACAGGCCACCGAGGTCGTCCTCGAACCCGGGGAAGAAGCCCCCGAGCGTCATGTAGCTGCCTTGATAGCCAAGGCCACGGTCGGCGGCGTTCAGCCCGTAATAGAGGTAACCGGGCCCGTTCTGATTCAGTGATTGGAAGCCTGCCACCGCGCGGTTCACGAGCCCGCCCGCGGGGTCCATGGCGGTCTGACCCATTTGGGCCATGGCCAGCGAGGGCGCCGCCGCGAAGCCGGCGGACAACAGCACCACGGTGGCCGCCCGCCGGGCCCGCTGCTGCCACTCGACAGCCCGGCGGCGCATGCGCTGTAGACGCGACCGGGATCGCTTTCCGGAATGCTTGACGACCTTGCTGCTCATGCGAGTCGCACCCTGATGTCGGCCCGGCCGGAGCGGGTGTACCCGCGCCGAAAAACCGGCATGATCGTCAGGATTGATCGACTCTTCGGACCCCGCACCGTGAGCATTTTCCGCAGAAAGGCCCGAACTGACAGGGGCACGCGCGCTTGCCTATCTTGCCAGCAAGGTGTTTTTCCGGCCCGATCCGATCCTCCGTCAGCCCTCGACGTGGAACCGGCTCACCGTGTCGGTCAGGCCCTCGACCGCCGACACCATGTGACCGGAGGCATCCTTGAACTCCTTGAGGGCGTCGGCCGCCGCCCGCGACCCGTCGGTGAGCGTGACCAGCGCCTCCGTGATCTGCTCGGCGCCCGCCGCCTGGGCCTGCATCCCGTGCTTCACGTGCTCGAACCGCCCGGTCAGGCCGTGCACCTTGTCGATCACGTCCGCAAACTGCCCGCTGATGCCCGACACCTTCTCCACCCCCTCCTTCACATCCACCGCAAACCGCTCCATCTCCGCCACGCCCATGTTCACCGCCTGCTGCATCTGCTCCACGAGCCGCTCGATGTCGAGCGTGGCCACGGCCGTCTGATCGGCCAGCCGGCGAATCTCCCGCGCCACCACGATGAAGCCCTGGCCGTATTCGCCCGCCTTCTCCGCCTCGATCGCGGCGTTGATCGAAAGCAGGTTGGTCTGGTCGGCCACCTTCGTGATCGTGGTGATGACCATGTTGATGTCCTCGGCCCGCTGGCGGATCGCCGCGAGTCGCTGGGAGAATTCGGCCGTGGACCGTTCCAGGCCGGCCATCGTCTGCCCGACCTCCACCAGGTCTTCACGGCCCGCGTCGGCCACGTGCGCCGTCTCGGCGGCCACGCCCGCCACCTCGTTCATCGTGCCGAGCAGTTCCTGGCCCGTCACCGCGATCTGCCGGCTCGCCACGGCCGCCTCGCTCGTGCTCGCCCCCAACGACGCGATCGCCGATTCCTGCTGGCGGCCCGCCGCCGAGAGCTGGCGAGCCGTCGCGTTGAGGTCGATGCTCGCCCGTTTCACCTGCGAGACGATGCCGCGCAGATTCGTCGTCATCGCCCCCACGTCCCGCAGCAACTGGCCCGTCTCGTCGCCGCCCCGCATGTCGATCGTGCCGCTCAAATCCCCCTGGGCCACGCGGCGCGAGGCCGCTACGGCCGTGCCGATCCGCCGCGTCATCGTGGTCGTCAGCCAGGTCATCAGGCCGAGCACGCCCGCCATGCCGAGCGCCGCGGCCCCGGCCCCCGCCGCCAGCGGCCACCGTACCCGGCCGATGATGTCGTCGCGCTGCGTCTGCATCACCACCGTCCAGGCGCTGGTCGGCACCTTGGCCGCCGCGTAGAGGCAGGCCGCGCCGGTGAGGGGATCGGCCGCCGCGACCACCCGGTCGGTCGTGACCGCCTCGTAAAATCCCCGCAACACGTCGGCGTAGGGAGTGTCGGCGACCGGCTTCGTGTGCATGTCCTCGCCCTTGATGGTCGAGGCGATGACCCTGCCGAGCCGGCTGACGAGAAACACTTCCACGTGCCAGCCGGCGAGCTGCTGCCGCTGCTTGATCCGGTCGAGCTCGACCGAGAGCTGGTCGAGCCCGCGATCGACGCCGGCGACCCCCACGAACCGGTCGTCGATCACGATCGGGTGGGTCTGCTCCACCATCGTCACGCCATCGTAGTCGTAGGGCTCCGTCACCATTGCCTTGTCCACCTGGCCGGAATCGAGAAACCGCTCCCGGCAGCCCTCGTAATAGAGGCCGTCCAACTGCACGAGCGGCTTGAGCATCAGCCGCGCGGGGTCGGATCGGTCGCGGAACCAGTAGGGGATGAACCGGCCGCCGGCGCCGAGCGCCTGCGGCGGCAAGGCAACAAGCGCGGTGGCCGAGGACTGGTCGGCCCGCGGTTCGGGCACTGGCACGGCCGCCTCGATCGGCCCTGTCTGCACGGTTCCCGCCGTGGCCTCCGCCGCACGGGCATCGAGACCGTCGGCATCGGGCTCGTAGCCAAAGTAGGCCCCGACGAACTGCGGGTGGGAGGCGAGCACGTCCCGCGCCAGCCGCAGGGAATCGGCCCGCCGGCCCAGGAGCCCGTTCTCGGCGGCCATCGCCATCACCTTCGCCGCCGTCACCGCCTCGAGCGTGCCGCGGTCGATGTCGGCCGCGATCATCTTCACGCGGTCCACGAGGATTTCCTCGCCGAAGGAGAGCAGAACCGCCCTCGTTCGCAGGAAATTCGTCGCCAGCACGGCGGCCAGGATCAGCGCCGCCGGCAGGACGCCGAGCAGGAGCATGCGGGTACGGATGCCGATCGATGGAAACTGCATGGGAGTGCGACGGGAATGGGGTGGGCAGACGCTGAAACCATAGGTTACTGTGCGGGGAGGCGGGGCTCCCGGCCCCGGCAGGAAAATCGATCCAAGCCCTCCAACCGGCCCCGATCCGCCATGTGGCAGCTGCAAGACCACGACGCGATCCTCTTCGACTGCGACGGCACGCTCGCCGACACGATGCCGGCCCACTACCGGGCCTGGCTCCACGTCACCGGCGCCCACGGGATCGCGTTCGACGAGGACCGGTTCTACGCCCTCGGCGGCCGGCCCACCCGCGACATCGTCGCCACCCTGGCCGGCGAGGCGGGGATCGCGATCGACGTCGAGCACGCCGTCGAGCTCAAGGAGGCCACCTTCCTCGCCCAACTCGATCGCGTGGAGGCGATCGATCCCGTGGTGGACGTGGTGCTGCGGTCGCGGGGCCGGATTCCGCTGGCCGTGGTGACCGGCGGCCATCGGGCCGTCTGCGTCCGCATCCTCGAGCACGTGGGCATCGCCGACGCCTTCGCGACGATCGTCGCCAGCGAGGATACGACGCGGCACAAGCCGGAGCCGGAGCCGTTTCTGGAGGCGGCCCGCCGGCTCGGGGCCCGGCCGGAACGCTGCGTCGTCTGGGAGGACAGCGACCTCGGCATCGAAGCGGCGCGACGGGCCGGCATGGACTGGATCGACGTGCGTTCGTTTCACACCCCGCGTCGCGTGAGCGGATCATGAAGGCCACGGTCACCCTCGACGACATCCGCCAGGCCCACGACCGCATCCGCTCGGGGATCCAGCGGTCGCCGTGCCCGGCCAGCGTGCCGCTTTCGGAACTCACCGGCGCGAAGGTCTTCTGCAAGCTCGACCTGCTGCAGCGGACCGGGAGCTTCAAGGAACGCGGGGCCCGCAACGCGCTGCTCCTGCTCGACGAGGCCCAGCGGGCCCGCGGCGTGGTGGCGGCGTCGGCGGGCAACCACGCCCTCGGCCTCGCCTACCATGGCCGGCTGCTCGGCATTCCCGTGACGGTGGTCATGCCGCGATTCGCGCCGCTCGTGAAGGTGGCCACCTGCCGCCGGCTCGGCGCCCGCGTGATCCTCGAAGGGGAGACCTTCGACGACGCCCGCCGGCTGGCCATCGACGTCGCCGCCCGCGAGCAGCTCAACCGGATCCACGGCTTTGACGACGCCCGCGTGATCGCGGGGCAGGGCACGATGGCGCTCGAGATCCTCGAGGACGTGCCCGACGCCGACGCCATCGTCGTGCCCACCGGGGGGGCCGGCCTCCTCGCGGGCGTGGCCGTCGTCGCCAAGGCACTGCGGCCCGGGATCCGGATCATCGCCGTGGAGCCCGCCGCCGCGCCGAGCCTGAGCGCGTCGCTCGCCGCGGGCAGGCCGGTGCAGGTGCCGATTCGCCCCACGCTCGCCGACGGCCTCGCGGTGGGCAGGGTGGGCGACCTCCCGTTCGCGATCGCGGCCCCGCTGATCGACCGGGTCGTCACCGTCGGCGAAGACGCGATCTCCCTCGCGGTGCTCCGCCTGCTGGAACTGGAGAAGACGGTGGTCGAGGGGGCCGCCGCCTCGGCGCTCGCGGCGCTGCTGGGCGGTCACTGCGAGGAGCTGGCCGGCAAGCGGGTCGTGATCCTGCTCTGCGGGGGCAACATCGATCTCACGATGCTCGACCGCGTGATCGACCACGGGCTGGCCGCCGACGGCCGCAGGTGGCGGTTCACCACGCAGGTCAGCGACCGCCCCGGTGGGATCGCCAAGCTCTCGGCCGCGATCGCGGCGGCCGGGGCGAGCGTCCGCGAGATCGTGCACGACCGCGCCTTCTCCGGGCCCGACGTCTTTTCCACGGCCGTCGAGGTGACGGTGGAGACGGCCGACCGCGACCACGTGGTCGCCCTCTCGAACCGGCTGCGCGACGAGGGCTTCGTCGTGGTGCCCTCGACGGCGCCGGACGGCAACTCCGGCCGGTAGCCCGTTGCCGCATGCTCCAGGCCCGGCCCCCGCGGGGCCGGCCGCCGACCCTGCGGCCTGTGCGGATTGCTCCGCGCCGCTGGCGACGAGTGATTTCTTCGCGAGTCGGCAGTCGATGGCACTGTTTGCGGCGTCGGGCCGGAAGCCGCATGACGACAGGAGCGTCGGTCATGATCACCCATCAAAACGGCCTGCTCGCGATCCCCGCGAGACCCGTTCCATCCTCCTCTGAAGAAATCGACCGCGAGCGGCAGCGGCTCCGGCGGGAACTGCTGCGGCGGATCCTCGACCGGGAGACGCGGCGGCAGGCCTCGCGGGGCGTTCCGCGATGACCTCCCGCAACGAGCCGGGCAGGAGCCACCCATGCGACGCACGAGCAGTTCGCCCCTCCCGCCCGACGCCGTGACGCCAAGCCCGGCGCCGCGTTGCCGATGCGTGGTGGTTGCCGGTCTGATCGCGGCCTGGCTCGTCGGCTCAGCCGGCCCCGCCCGCGGCCAATCGCTCCCCTGGGGTTGGGGCTTGATGGGCAACCCGACCACGAAATGGTCCCCCGAGGCGGTCTCCGACTACCTGCTCACCGGCCAGACGCCCCATCCGGCGGTGGCCCGAATCGTGGCGCCCGAGCACGCCGGCACGTCGCTCGGATCCGGCGTGCTCGTCGATGTCAACCGCGCGCAGGGGCTCGTGCTCACCAACTGGCACGTGATCCGCGATAGTCGGTCGGCGGTGCTCGTGCAGTTCCCGGACGGCTTTCAATCGGCCGGCACGGTCATCCGCTGGGACGAAGCCTGGGATCTGGCGGCGATCGTGATCTGGAAGCCGGAGGCAACGCCCGTGTCGATCGCCGCGGCGCCGCCGGCCGTCGGGGAACGGCTCACCATCGCCGGCTTCGGCCGCGGCACGTATCGCGAGGAGGCCGGCGCGTGCACCGAGTACCTCTCGCCCGGCACCGGCTACCCGAAGGAGTTCGTCGAACTGCAGGCCACCGCGCGGCAGGGCGACTCGGGCGGCCCGATCTTCAACGAGCGGCGGGAACTCTCCGGCGTGCTCTTCGGGCAGAACAACGGGCGGACCATCGGCAGCTGCTCGTCGCGGGTGCGGGCGTTTCTGGCGACCGCCGGCTCCCAGGGCTTCACGCCGACGCCGATCGCGGAGTTCTCGGCGGCCCGCGCCGTGGATCGGGGTCTCGGCACGGCCATCGACCCGGACGCACGGCTCGCCAGTGTCGCGATCGACGGTTCCGTGCAGCGGTCATCTCACGTCGCGGCGCCGGTCGCCGTGCCGGTCGCAGCCATGCTGCCCCAGGAGGGCGGTGCGGCTCCCGCTCCCGCCGCGGCCGGGCCGGTGGTGCCGGTCGCGCCGGCCCGCCCCGAGTCCACGATCCGGGAACTGCTCGACGTGCGGAACAACGGCACGGCGATGCTGACGGCGGCCGGCGGGCTGGCGCTCGTGGTGCTCGGTCTGCGAACCGTCTTCGGCGGCCGGCGGCGGCCGACGCCGGTCAACGCTTCGGAGTCTTGGTGACGGTGGCCTTCCGGATCACCACCTGCTCCACGGGCCGGTCGGCGGCTCCGGTTCGCACGCTGCCGATCGCCTTAACGACATCCAGGCTCGCGGCGTCGGCGGTGCGGCCGAACGCGGTGTACTGGTTGTCGAGGTGGGGCACCCTCTCCAGGCAGATGAAGAACTGGCTGCCGGCCGAGTTCGGGTCGCTCGTCCGCGCCATCGAGAGCACGCCGGGTTCGTGGGACGTGCGGTTGAACTCGGCGGGAATGGTGTAGCCGGGGCCCCCCGTGCCGGTGCCCTGCGGGCAGCCGCCCTGGATCATGAATCCCTTGATGATGCGGTGGAAGCAACCGCCGTCGTAGAAGCCGCTCTCCGCCAGCGCGACCATGTTGCGGACGTGGCCCGGCGCCGCGGCGGGGTCGAGCGCCAGCCGGATGGTGCCGGCGGACGTGTCGAGCGTGACCTCGTAGGTGAAGCCTTCGAGATCGACGGCCTTGGCTGCTGTTTGGAGTTCGGCGGGGGAGGGCTTGGCCATGATGGCTCCGTGATGGTGACGGGTCGGTTTGCCGGGCCGGGCGGGGCCGTCGATACTCAGTCCTGTATGGAATCGCATCCACCAGGCATCGCGGGAGGCCACGATCTTTCCGGGGAAGAACTCGGAGGATACCGGCTCGTGCGCCGCCTTGGAAGTGGCTCGATGGCCGACGTTTACCTCGCGGAGCAGAAGTCGCTCGGCCGGCCGGTGGCCCTCAAGGTGCTCCGCCCGGAGACGACGCGGCACGCGGGCTCCGTGGAGCGGTTCGAGCGGGAGGCCCGCGCGGCGGCCTCGCTCGTGCACGGCAACATCGTGCAGATCCACGAAGTGGCCTGCATCGCGGGCGTTCATTTTCTGGCGGAGGAATACGTGGCCGGTCCTTCGCTGAAGGCATGGCTCGCGGAGCGCGGGCCGCTCGATGCGCGGCAGGCGTTGGCGGTGCTCGGGCAGGTGGGCGCGGCGCTCGCGCGGGCTGCCCGGCAGGGGATCGTGCACCGCGACATCAAGCCGGAGAACCTGCTCGTGACGCCGGCGGGGGAAGTGAAGGTGGCCGACTTCGGTCTGGCCCGCGTGCTGACCGACGAACGGGAACTGACGCAGCACGGCATGACGCTCGGCACCCCGCTCTACATGAGCCCGGAGCAGGGGCAGGGGAGTGCGGTCGATGCGCGGAGCGATCTGTATTCGCTCGGCGCCTCCGTCTACCACCTGCTGACCGGGCGGCCGCCTTTCGACGGCCCGACGGCGGTGAGCGTGGTGATGGCGCACATCCAGGAGCCGCTGGTGCCGGTGGCGCAGGTGCGGCCCGACATCCCGGCCGCCGTGGGCGGCATCGTGGAGCGGTTGCTCGCCAAGCGGCCGGCCGACCGGTATGCGACGCCGGACGATCTCGTGCACGAAGTGGAGGCGGTGGAGGCGACGGTGGCGGCCGGAGGGCGGCGCGGGCAGTCGCCGCTGGATTGGACTCCGGACGCGGCTGGACCGTCTCGGGCAGACGGCGGGTTCGACGCCGCGACGCCGCGGCCGTTCGCTTCCGCGGCGGGGCTTCAGGAGGCGACACAGCACCTGCAGGCGGCGCTGGCTCGCGACGCGGAGGCCGGGGCGGCGACGCGGCGGGCGTGGTTGGGAACTGCGGCGGCGGTGGTGGCGGCTGCGGCGGTCGGTTTTTGGATCGGCCGGGCCCGGGCCCGGCGGTCGCAACTTTTCCGATCGAAACGCTGAATCGGCTGCAGCAGGGGCTTTTTCGGCCTCGCGCGCGCCGCTGGCGCGGCCGGTTGGGAGTCGGTTCAAGTCTGCTTGACACCGAAACCGACACTGCTAGAACCGAAGCGTCGGTGACCCGCCCCCATCGTCTAGTGGCCCAGGACGTCGGGTTCTCAGTCCGAAAACCGGGGTTCGACTCCCCGTGGGGGTATTTCTCTCGGCTTTATTGCCGGGAAATGTGAGGTTTTCCACAATCCCGTGTGGGATATGTGTGGGAAATCGCCTTACTGCCACTCTGGCAGGGGTTTTCCAACGTTTCAAAGCGATGGAAAGCCTGCGTTTGGGCCTTGACATTATTCAGCAGTGCTGTATGATAGATGAACGCACTGCTTGATTGTTGTGGTGCGGTTTTGAAAGCAACCGAACAAGAGCTGAGAGAGTGAGTGATGGAGAAGAGGCTATCCGACAGCAAAATCGATGATTTGGACCAGCTGTGTGCGGACAA
>JBEIQP010000071.1:0-13755 GCA_040376455.1 Planctomycetaceae bacterium
CCTTGGCGGCGGGCTTGGCGGCCTTCTCCTTCGGCTCAGCGGGCTTGGGGAGCGGCTGGGGGACGCTCTTGAGCGCCGAGGGATCGATGTCGTACCAGCCGATGTTGTTGTATTGATCGAATTCGACCAGGCAGCGGCCGTTCATGTTGACCGTCTTGACGAACCCCGTGGTCTTCGCGAACCGGGCGAGCTCCGGCGCCGGCGAATCCACGACGACATACTTGTCGGTCCATTCAGCCTTGAGCCGCTCGATGACGTCGAACATGGATTGGGTCCAGCGAAGTGAAACGGGGCACGAGGCCAGGGAGTCGGGGCCAGGCCGGAAAACCCCCAGAATTTGATCGATTCGGGAGGCGATCGCAAGATGCGGTCAGGTCCTGCCTGCCGGGGGCTCCTCCGGGGTGTCCCGGACCGCCGTGATGCCGCCGGGGCCGATCGCGTACGACCACTGCACCGTGCGGGGCAGTTCGCCGCCCGCCGGCGCCGGCCGCGGGGAGGCCGCGGTGACGGCCGCCGGTTCCGCGTCCACGCGGTAGGTGGAACCGAGCCAGCCCGGCGGCTCCTGGATCCGGCAGGCGATCTCGAAGAGCAGGGTGTCCGGCAACTCGGGGTGCGGCGCGATGCTCGCCGAGAAGTGCGACCGACCGGCGAGGCCCACGCCCACGAGCGCGGGGCGGCCGCCGATCGTCACGGTCGAGACTTCGACCAGCACGGGCGATGCGGGCCAGCGGGGATCCTCCGCCGGCGCCGCCACGCCCTCGACCGAATCGGCGAGCGGCCGCCCGCCGACCGACACCCGGTGCCCCCACCGATCGTCGCGCCAGTCGAACACCAGCTCCGTGCGGCCGGCCTGGAGCCGCGGCACGGGGCGATCGGCGCCGCGGAAGCGGTGCGGTGTCGATGGAGGGGCCATGCTGAAACGGCGTGGTGCGGGGACGGCGGCGCGGGCACCGCACGTGGCGTGCGGCCCCGCGGGGGCGACAGGACGGATTTCCGATGGCCGGTCGCGGTTTTAGCATACTGACACGCCGGTGGCGTGCCGATGTGCCGGCCGCCCAGGCAGGAGCACCCCATGGAACCGCGTCGCTCGCTCGGCTGGCCGATCCTGCTGGGCGTCGTCCTGATCGGGTCGATCCTCACGCTCGGCGTGGGCTGGGTGCTCGTCAGCATCGCCGCCGCGCTCGGCTCCCCGGGCCGCAACGAGAGCGCCGTCTTCTACTGGGCCATCCTCGGCGTGGGCGTGGCGCTCTTGGTGGTCGTGCTGGCCGGCGTGATCGTCTACCTCGCCCTGACGATCAAGGCGATCGCCCTCTCGCAGCGGCAGAGCAACTTCATCGACAGCGTGACGCACGAGCTGAAGAGCCCCCTCGCCTCGCTCAAACTTTCGCTGCAGACGCTGACGCGGCGGCCGATCCCGGCCGACCAGCAGGCCGACTTCCACCGCTTCATGCTCCAGGACGTCGAGCGCCTCGACACCCTGATCGACCACCTGCTCGACGCGGCGAAAACGCTCCAGCGGCGGCCGCGGCGGGGAGGCGATGCCGTCGATCTCGTGCCGATCCTGCGGGAGGTGTGTGCCGCCGTCGCGCAGCGGCACGGCATGCCTCCGGAGGCCGTGCAGTTCCGCTGCGAGGCCAATGCCACCGGGATGCTGCCCGTCGCGGGGCGTGCGGCCGACCTGGAGATCATCTTTCGCAACCTGATCGACAACGCCGTGAAATACGCGCTCCCGGAGCCGCGGGTCGAGGTCACGGCCGCGGCCGGCGGGAAGGGGAGGGTGGTGGTCAGCGTGGCGGACAACGGGCCGGGCATCCCGCTGGCCCGCCGGCACGACGTCTTCCGCCGGTTCGTGCGGCTGGGCAGCGAGCTCGAGCGGTCGAAGCCGGGCACCGGGCTGGGCCTCTTCCTCGTGAAGTCGCTCGTCCGCCAGATGCGCGGGAGCGTGACGGTGAAGGGCCGGCTGCCACCCCCCGGAACCGTGTTCGCGGTGGACCTTCCGGCGGTGGACTGACCGGCTTCGCGGCCGTCCCAGCCGTGGGCAGTGGACAGGTTGAAAACCTGTCCTACGTTCAAGCAGATTGGCCTCCCCGACCCCTTCCCCGATCCGCCGAAAGCGACACCCTCCGCGCCATGAACGCCTCCCACGCCGCCTTCCCGCCCACCGCGTCCGCCGTCGATGTCGTGCCGATCCGGCGGGTGCTCGTCAGCGTCTTCGACAAGACCGGCATCGACCGGCTCGCCAGGGCCCTGAAGGCCGCCGGTGTCCGCGTGGCGAGCACGGGCGGAACGAGCACGGCCCTCGCCAGTCACGGCGTGGCCGTCGAGGACGTGTCGGCGATCACCGGATTTCCGGAGGTGCTCGACGGCCGCGTCAAGACGCTCCATCCGAACATCTTCGCCGGCATCCTCGCCCGGGCCGACCGTCCCGACGACCTGGAGGTCCTCGCCGCGCACGGGATCGAGCGGTTCGACGCCGTGATCGTCAACCTCTACGCCTTCGAGAGCGTCATCGCGAAGCCCGACTGCCGGCCGGCCGAGGCGATCGAACTGATCGACATCGGCGGCCCGAGCCTGGTGCGCGCGGCCGCCAAGAACCATGCCTTCACCACGGTGGTGACGAGCCCGGATCAGTACGACGGCTTCATCGCGGCCCTCGAGCGCGGCGGCACGACGCTCGCCGAGCGGCGGCTGTTCGCGGCGCGGGCCTTCGAGCACACGGCGGGCTATGACGCCGTGATCGCGCGCTGGATGGCCCGCCATGCCGGGCTCGTGGCCGGCGGCTGCCGGCCGGCGGATGCCGCCGACGCCGAAGACCCCCCGCTCCCGGCCCGCGTGACGCTCGACCTGGAGCGGCGCTTGCCGCTGCGGTATGGCGAGAATCCCCACCAGTCGGCGGCGATGTTCGCCCCGGTCGGCACCCACCTGGGGCTGGCCGGCCTCAAGCAGCTCTGCGGCAAGGAACTCTCCTACAACAACCTCCTCGACCTCGACGCGGCCACCCGGCTCGCCGGGCTCCTGCAGGAGCCGGCGGCGGTGGTCGTGAAGCACACGAACCCGTGCGGCGCGGCGACCGCGGCCACGGTCGCGGAGGCGCTCGCCACCGCGATGGCGGCCGATCCCACGAGCGCCTTCGGCTCGATCGTGGCGGTCAACCGCACGTTCGACCGCGCGGCGGCCGAACACCTCCTGGCCCCGGGCCTGTTCGTGGAGGTGATCGCGGCGCCGGCCTTCGACCGGGAGGCGGTGGAACTGCTCACCACGCGGCCGACGTGGAAGGGCAGCGTCCGCCTCGTGGAGGTGCCGCCGGGCGATCCGTGGGAGGCGACGGCGGGGCTCGAACTGCGGAGCGTGGCCGGCGCCCTGCTGGCGCAGCGGCCCGACGACACCGGCGACGATCCGGCCACGTGGCGCGTGGTGACGAAGGCAACCCCCGATCCGAACCTCACGCAGGCGCTCGGCTTCGCCTTCACGATCGTGCGCCGGCTGACGAGCAACGCCATCGCGGTCTGCCACGGCACGAGCCTCGCGGGCGCGGGCATCGGGCAGACGAGCCGCGTCGATTCGGTGAGGATCGCGCTGGAGAAGGCCGGCGAGCGGGCCCGGGGCGGCGTGCTCGCCTCCGACGCCTTCTTTCCGTTCCCCGACTCGATCGACCTGATCGCGCGGGCTGGCATCGCGGCGGTGGTGCAGCCGGGCGGTTCGAAGCGCGATGCCGAGGTGATCGCCGCGGCCGACGCGGCCGGCATCCCGATGGTGTTCACCGCGCGCAGGCACTTTCGGCACTAGGCTCCGCGCGGCGGCGGGCACCGGCCGCGTCGGGTTCCGGCCGGGAGCGGGTATAGTTGCAGGTTCCTGTCGTGCTGCGGAGCGCTGTGGTGAGCATTCTCGACGAGATCGTCGCCCGGAAGAAACGCGAGGTGGAGGTCTGCCGCGAGCGGGTGCCCACGGCCGCGCTCGAGGGGCGGCTGGCCGTCGCGCCGCCGGTGCGGGATTTCTTCGCGGCGGTGTCCGCGCCGGGGGCGATCCGGCTGATCGCGGAGTTCAAGCGGAAGAGCCCGTCGGCGGGGGAGATCCGGCCCGGTGCGACCGTCGAGGACGTCGTCCGTGGCTATGCCGACGCCGGCGCCGCCGCGCTCTCCATCCTCACCGATGGGCCGGGCTTCGGCGGCACGCTGATCGATCTCGAGTCGGCCCGGGTGGCGGTGCCGCTGCCGGTGCTGCGGAAGGAGTTCATCGTCGATCGGTATCAGGTGCTCGAGGCGCGGGCCCACGGCGCCGATGCGGTGCTCCTGATCGCCGAGTGCCTCGACGACTGCCTCCTGCGGAGCCTGTATCGCGAGATCATCGATTTCGGGATGACGCCGCTGGTCGAACTGCACGACGAGGAGAACCTGCCGCGCGTGCTCGATCTGGGCGCCACGCTGGTGGGCGTCAACAACCGGAATCTCAAGACGATGGTCACCGACCTCGATCGCGTGCTGCGGCTGCGGGCCCACGTGCCCGACGAGTGCGTGCTCGTCGCCGAGAGCGGGATCAAGACGCGGGCCGACGTCGAGCGGCTGGAGCGGGCCGGGATCGGCGCGATGCTCGTCGGCGAGTCGCTGCTCAAGCAGCCCGACCCGGGGGCCGCGGCTGCCGCGCTTTTGGGCAGGTAGCCCGGCCGCCGCGTCCGCGGCGGGGCGGATCAGGACGCGGCAGGCCGCGACGTCGGGTCGCCCACGAACCGGTAGCCGGTGCCGCGGATCGAGAGGAAGTGCACCGGGTGCGCGGGATCCTCCTCGAACGTCTTCCGCAGGTTGAGCATGAACGTGTCGATCGTGCGGGTGGCGGGAGCCCGCGCCATGCCCCAGACGTTCTTGAGCAACTCCTCGCGCGACACGACCGCGCCCTCGTGTTCCACGAGGTACTTCAGCAGCTTCATTTCCAGGTTCGTGAGGCGGACCGGTTTTCCGCGGGAGGTCGCCTCCCAGGTCTCGAAGTTGACCTCGGCCGATCCAAAGCGGGAGACGGCGCCGCGGCCCCCGGAGTCGCCCGGCGCCGGCGGCCCGCGGTCGGCGCGCGTCCGGCGGGCGACGAGGTTGCGGACGACCGAGATCAGCTCCTCCAGGTCGAACGGCTTCTGCAGATAGACGTCGGTGCCGGCGTCGAAGCCCCGAATGCGATCTTCGACGAGCGTGCGGGCCGTCAGCATCACGATCGGCAGGTCGCTCTGGCGGCGGCGGATCGCGGCGCAGACGTCGTATCCGCTCATCCCGGGGAGCATGATGTCGAGCACGACCAGATCGATCGGCGTCTCACCCGCTTCCAGCAGGTTCAGCGCCGACTGGCCGTCGCCGACGGCCGTGACGGTGCAGCCCTCGGCCTCGAGGTTGAACTTGATGCCGAAGGCGAGGTGCTGTTCGTCCTCGACGACGAGGATGTGCGGCATGGCCTCACCGCGCCACGGCGGTGGGGCTGCGGACCGGTTTGGCGTAGCCGCGATCGAGGAACCAGTCCCAGGCGTCGTGGGCGGTCGTTTCGAACGGGCGGTAGGTGTAGCCCAGTTCGGTCTCGGCCCGCGTGCAGCTGAAATTGTGGGCCAGCATCGACATCCCGACCGCGGCCGAGTTGACCGCCGGTTCCCGGCGCACGAACAGACCGGCGAGATCGCCGAACCATCCGGCCGTCCGCGCGATCGCGTTCGGAGCGACACCGAGCGGCTGCATGCGGCCCGCGACCCGCGCGAACACCCGCCATGCGTCGAGGTACGAGAGCGCGTGGCCGCCGAGGATGTAGCGGCGACCGGTGCGGCCGCGCTGGATGGCGGCGAGGATGCCGGTCGCCACGTCGCGGACGTCGACGAAGTCGTTCGATCCCGGCGGCGCGAACAGCCCCCGGCCGGCGCCGATCTCCAGGAGCATCCGTCCGCTCGAGGGCTTCCAGTCCCAGGGGCCGATCATGTAGACGGGATTGACGATCACCGCGTCGAGCCCCTTCTCGACCTCGTCCAGCACGGCGGCCTCGGCCTCGCGCTTCGTGACGACGTAGGGGCATTCGAGCATGCCCCCGGGGGGCGTGTCTTCATCCGCCGCAGCGCCGTCGGACCGCAGTCCGATCGCATCGACGCTCGAGACGTGGATCATCCGGGCTCCCGCCCGCCGGGCGGCTCGGGCCACGCGCCGCGTTCCCTCGACGTTCACCTGCCGCATCTCGTCGAGATGCCGCCAGCCGCAGTGCACCATCGCGGCCGAATGGACGACGACCGCGGCGCCGTCGGCGGCCGCCTGCAAGGCCCGCTCGTCGTCGAGCGTGCCGGAAACGCGGTCCACCGGGAGGCCGGTGAACGCCCGGTCGCTGACCGGCCCCTGGCCGCGGACGAGGACGCGGACGGGCCGGCCGCGGCTCACCAATTGCCGGACGACGTTGTTGCCGACGAGGCCCGTCGCCCCGGTGACGAGGCAGTCGCCATCGGCTTCGAACTGCTGGGATGCGATCATGCAGGACCGTCCTCGAACCCCTGGTGCCACAGCCGGGTCGATCGATCCTTCGCCACGTACCCGGTCGAAATTCTAGATCGGAAAAAAGCCCGGGGCGACTTTGACGGCTGGGCGATTCTGCTGACGTTGACGGGGATGACGGCTGGGACGCAAGATGCTGCCGGGACGCCGGAAGCCCCTGTCGCGGCAGGGTTTCCGGTGGTTTTTTCCCGGCTGGGAGGGTGGCCCGAAGGCCCCCCCTGAAGGAACTGGATCTTTCTCGAGAGCGGGGAGCATCGCGTGGCGGGAGTCACCGTTCGACCGGTCGAAACGAGGGCGGAGCAGAAGCGGTTCATCCGGCTGCCGTGGCGGATCTACCGCGACGATCCCTGCTGGATGCCTCCGCTGGTCATGTCGCAGGAGGAGTTGCTCAATTTCCGGCCGCACCCGTTCTACGAGAAGTCGCGGTGCCGGTCGTGTCTCGCCTCGCGCGGCGATCGTGACGTCGGTCGGATCACGGCCATCGTCAACGCGGGCCACATCGAGCGCTACGGCGAGCAGCGCGGGTTCTTCGGCTTCTTCGAGTGCGAGGACGACCTGGAGGCCGCCCGCGCGCTCTTCGGCGCCGCCCGGGAGTGGCTCCACGCGCAGGGCATGACGAGCATCCGGGGGCCCGTGAACCCGTCGCTCAATTACGAGTGCGGCATGCTGATCGAGGGGTTCGACACGCCGCCGTTCTTCATGATGACGCACAACCGGCCCTACTACGGCCGGCTCGTGGAGGCCAACGGCTTCGGCAAGATCGAGGATCTCTACGCCTTCTGGGGCAAGACGTCGATGCTCTCGTCGCTCGACTCCAAGCTCGGCACGATGGTGGAGGGGGTCAGGGAGCGGTTCGGCGTGACGGTCCGGCCGCTCGACCGGAGCCGTTTCGACGACGAGGTGCGGATGTTTCTCGACATCTACAACTCCAGCCTCGGCGGCACGTGGGGCTTCGTGCCGCTCTCGGCGGCGGAAATAAAGCACATGGCCGCGAGCCTCAAGCACCTGATCGTGCCGGAGCTGGCGCTCGTGGCGGAGGTCGATGGCAAGCCGATCGGCAGCGTGTTCTGCCTGCTCGATTACAACCCGCGGATCAAGGCGATCAACGGCCGGCTGTTTCCCTTCGGATTTCTGCGGCTCCTCTGGAACAAGAAGGGCATCAAGCGGATGCGGGCGATCAGCACCAACGTGGTGCCCGAGTATCAGGCCTGGGGCGTGGGGCTCGTGCTGACGGCGGCCCTCGTGAAGCCGGTGCTCGATTGGGGGATGGAAGAAGCGGAGTTTTCCTGGGTGCTCGAGAGCAACCACCTCTCGAAGCGGACGCTGGAACGCGGCGGGGCGATCGTCACGAAGAAGTACCGGATCTACCAGGACGATCCGCCTCGCTGAGCCGCCGCAGGATGCGATGGCCATCGACCCAGGAAACCCTCGGCGTGTCCTGCGGTCGATCAAGTGGGAAAAAGGTCAAGGATGACTTTTTCCATGGACAACTACCGCCGCCAGCGGCGATAGCCCCGCGGGCTCGACCGCGGCGCGGGGCGGGAGGCGCCGCCCTGGATGATCGTGCCGGCACCGCCGCCGCCGCCCACGACGCCGCCGATCGACAGGCCGGAATTCCGCCCGGAGCCATACGACCGGGAGGGGGTGTTGTAGTAGGGCCAGACGCGGCGGCCCTGCCGCTGGGCCCGCTCCCATTGCTGGGCGCCGTAGTTGATGCCCGAGAGGTTGAAACTCGAGTAGGGGTTTCGCGGGGCCGCGTCGGCGGATGCCGACAGGCAGGCGAGAACGCCGCAGGCGACGACGATGCGCACGGTCGGCAGAAGCACGGAAAACCGCCTTTCGCGAAGGAACGGGACGAGCGCGTGCCCGTCGGGCCGCGTGCCGAATTCTACGTCGTCGTCACCCGTCCGGTTCGTTCCGGCTCCCCCGCGGCTCGCCCCCGGAGTGGCCGGGCCGCTTGGGCCGATACCCGACGCTGCGGCGCTGTCGCGACGGCTTGCGGGAGCCCGGGCCCGGGCGGCCCTTGCCGGGGCCGCCTCGAATGTGGTCTCCGGAGGTGGTCTCGGTGAACGCCCGGGTGGCCTCGTTCCGCTTCCGGTCGAGCGCCTCCTTGGGCGGCCGGTCCGGGATCAGGCAGTCGCAGCCGGTGCCGATCAGGTCCTGCCGGCCCGCCTGCTCGAGCGCCCGGCGGACTTCGAAGTAATTCTCCGGTTTGAAAAACTGCAGGAGGGCCCGTTGCATCCGGCGGTCGCGCAGGCCCTTGGTGACCTTCACCGGTTCGCGGGTCATCGGGTCGATCCCGGTGTGATACATGCAGGCCGCGATGTCGAAGGGGCTGGGGATGAAGTCCTGCACCTGGTCGGGCTTGTAGCCGTTTTGCTTGAGGAACACCGCCAGGTCGATCATCTCCTCCACGCCGCTGCCGGGGTGGCTGGCGATGAAGTAGGGCACCGTGAACTGCTTCTTGCCGACACGCCGGCTCGCCGCCTGGAAGGCCTTGTCGAACTCGAGGTAGTCGTCCGCCGACGGCTTCTTCATGAGGTTCAAAACCTCGGGGTCGGTGTGCTCGGGCGCGACCTTCAAGTGGCCGCCCACGTGATGGGCGGCGAGTTCCTGGAGATACTCCGGATCGCGGCGTGCCAAATCCATCCGCACGCCGCTGGCCACCAGCACCCGCTTCACCCCCTCCACGCTCCGGGCCTCCCGCATCAGATCCTTGAGCGGGCCGTGGTCGGTGCCGAGGAGCTTGCAGACCGTGGGGTGCACGCAGGAAAGCCGCCGGCACTTCGCCTCCACCTCCGGGCGGCTGCACCGCATCTGATACATGTTGGCGGTGGGCCCGCCGATGTCGGAGACGGTGCCCTTGAAGCCGGGCTGCGAGGCCAGCAGCGTGATCTCGGAGATGATCGACTCCTGCGAGCGGCTCTGGATGATCCGCCCCTCGTGCGCCGTGATCGAGCAGAAGGTGCAGCCACCGAAGCAGCCGCGCATGATCTGCACGCTGTGCTGCACCACCTCGTAGGCGGGAATCCGGGCGGTGCCGTACGACGGGTGCGGCCGGCGGGTGAAGGGCAGCCCGTAGACCTGGTCCATCTCCTCCTGCTCGAGCGGCAAGGCGGGCGGATTGACCACCACCGATTCCCGGCCGTGCCGCTGCACGAGCCGCCGCGCGTTGTGGGGATTCGTCTCCAGGTGCGCGATCCGCGTCATCTCGCAGAAGGCGAGCGGATCGCCGACGACGCGGTCATGGTCGGGCAATTCCAGCGTGTCGGGGCCGGCGGGGGGCGGCTCGCTGGCTCCGAGCCGGTAGGCCACGCCCCGGAGGCCGCGCAGATCCTTCACCGTCCGGCCGGCGTCGAGCCCGCGGGCGATGTCGAGCACCGTCCGCTCGCCCATCCCGAAGACGACGAGATCGGCCTTCGAGTCGAGCAGGATCGAACGGCGGACCGTATCGCTCCAGTAGTCGTAATGGGCGATCCTGCGCAGGCTCGCCTCCACGCCGCCCGCGACCACGGGCACACCCGGAAACGCCTCGCGGGCCCGCTGGCAGTAGGCGAGCGTGGCCCGGTCGGGCCGCCGGCCGATGGCGCCGTCGGGCGAGTAGGCGTCGTCGTTCCGCACCTTGCGATTGGCGGTGTAGTGGTTGATCATCGAATCCATGTTGCCGGCGGAGACGCCGAAGAAGAGCCGCGGCCGGCCGAACTGCCGCCACGGCTCGCACGTCTGCCAGTCGGGCTGGGCGAGGACGGCGACGCGGAAGCCGGCCGCCTCCAGCAGTCGGGCGATCAGGCCGTTGGCGAAGCTCGGATGATCGACGTAGGCGTCGCCGCTGACGAACACGATATCGACGGCGTCCCAGCCCCGGGCCAGCATTTCATCCCGCGAGGCCGGCAGCGGCGCGGTGGGCGCCGGCCGCTGGCCGGGCGAACGTTCGACGATGAGGGGAAGTGTCATGGGGGCGGCACGGGGGTGCCTTCAGTGTAGACCGCGTTCAGGTCGCTTGCCGTTGACTGCTATATTTCCGGGGGTTCCCCCGGAGGTTTCCATGCCGAGCGCCCGTCCCACGCCGCCGCGATCGCCCGAATCGGTGATCGGCGCCCTGGTCGTGGCGGTGGCGCTGGTCGCACGGGCGGCGGTCGGCGAGGAGCCGCGGGCCGGGGCGGCGTCGCCGGCCGAGATCGCGGCCTGGATCGACCAGCTCGGCTCCGCGCAGTATGCGCGGCGGGAGGCGGCCGCACGGAGCCTGGTGGAGGCGGGGCGGCCTGCCCTCGATCCGCTCCGGGAGGCGGTTGAGCACGCGGATCTCGAGGTGGCCAGCCGCGGCGTCGAAATCATGCGGGAATGGCTCTCCGCGGACGATGCGGAACTGGTCGTCGAGGCGGAGACGTCGCTCGAACGGCTCGCGACGGGGGAGCGCGACTCCGTCTCCCGCCTCGCGGAGGCCACGCTCGATTTTCATCAGGTCGGGATGGCGGAGGCGGCCCGCAAGGCGCTCGAATCGGTCGGCGCCGTGTTTCGCGAGCAGCCGTTCGACGGCGGGTCGGGCGGCGGATGGGAGGTGGAATTCAATGCCGGCTGGCAGGGCGGGAGCGAGGAGTGGAGGCAGCTTGCCCGCCTGCGGGGCGTCACCGGCGTGAGCGTGCACGGCGTGCGGCTCGACGGCGAGGCCGTCGCCCTGCTCGGCCACCTGCGCGGCGTGCGGCGGATCGACCTCTTCGGCACGCAGGCGCCGGAAGCGGCCGTGGCGGCGCTGGCCGCCCGGCTCCCCGACGCGCTGATCGACGTGCGCAAGGGAGGCAAGCTGGGGGTTCGCTCCCGGTTTCCCGAGGCCGGCGTGTGCGCCATCTCGGGCGTGCAGCCCGGATCGGCGGCCGAGAAGGCCGGCCTGCGCGACGGGGACGTGATCGTGATGGCCGACGGCGGGGCGGTGGACAGTTTCGACGACCTCACCGCCCGCGTGGCCCGGCATGACGCGGGCGAGAGCATGCATCTGGAAGTGGTTCGCGACGTGCCCGACGCGGATCCGGAACACCTCGAACTCACCGTCCGGCTCGACGCCTGGTAGGGCGCGGGGCCGGTCGGTATCGGGCAGACATCACGCACAGCACGCACACCACAGGCACGAGGAGCATCGCGATGGGCAGGCAGGAATCGGCGGGGGAGACCGTGGACGTCCGGTGGCACGAACACGCCGTGAGTCGCGCCGACCGGGAGCGGGCCTCGGGCCACAAGGGCTGCGTGCTCTGGTTCACCGGGCTTTCCGGCTGCGGCAAGAGCACGCTGGCCAATGCCGTCGATCATCGGCTGCACGCCCGCGGCCTGCGCAGCTTCGTGCTCGACGGCGACAACGTGCGGCTGGGGCTCAATGCCGCTCCGGGCCTGCTGGTGGAACGGCACGGGGAGGCGTTCGCCAAGCGGTTCGGTCTCGGGTTCGGCGCCGCCGACCGCGAGGAGAACATCCGGCGGATCGGCGCCGTCGCGGAGCTCTTCGCCCAGGCCGGACTCATCGCGCTGACCGCCTTCATCAGTCCCTACCGGCGGGATCGCGATGCGGTTCGCGGCATGCTCGAGCCCGGCGACTTCGTCGAAATCTTCGTGCGGGCGCCGCTCGAGGTCTGTGAAGGCCGCGATCCGAAGGGCCTCTACAAGAAGGCCCGCGCGGGTGAGATCAAGGGCTTCACCGGCATCGACGATCCCTACGAGGAGCCGCTCGCCCCCGAGCTGGTGGTCGATTCCACCACCGCGCCGCCCGCGGAGCTGGCCGATCGGGTGCTGGCCTGGCTGGAGCGGGCGGGCAAAATCCCGACCGCTCCGCGCCAGGCATGACGATCAATCGAGAAAGCCCGAGAGTTCCTCGCTCCGCGCCGGGGCTTGGAGCTTGCGGACGGCCTTCGCCTCGATCTGCCGAATCCGCTCGCGGGTGACCTTGAAGATGTGGCCGACTTCCTCCAGCGTGTAGCTGTAGCCATCGCCCAGGCCGTAGCGGAGCTTGATGATCTCCCGCTCGCGGTACGACAGCGACTTGAGGACCTTGGCGATCCGGTTGCGGAGCATCTCCTGGGCGGCGCCCACGGCGGGGTTCTCGGCGCCGGTGTCGGGCAGGAGGTCGCCGAAGTGGCTGTCCTCGCTGTTGCCCACCGGTCGGTCGAGGCTGATGGGGTAGCGGCTCATCGCCGTCACACGCCGGGTTTCGTCGATCGGCGTGCCGGCCCGGGCCGCGATCTCCTCGATCGTGGGCTCGCGGCCATATTCCTGGAGGAGTTGGCGGGCCACGTTCCGCACCCGCGACATGGTCTCGACCATGTGGACGGGAATCCGGATCGTGCGGCTCTGGTCGGCCACCGCGCGGGTGATGGCCTGCCGGATCCACCACGTCGCGTAGGTGCAGAACTTGAAGCCGCGGCGGTATTCGAACTTGTCCACGGCCCGCATCAGGCCGGCGTTGCCCTCCTGGATCAGGTCGAGGAAGGACAGGCCGCGGTTGCGGTACTTCTTGGCGATCGACACGACGAGCCGCAGGTTGCCTTCCGAGAGGCCGCGCTTCGCCTGCTGGTACTTCGCGAAGATCTTCCGGATCTCCTCGACCCGGCGCTTGAGGCTCCGCGGGGTCTCCTGGCAGCTCTTGAGGATCGTGCGGTATTCCTCCACGAGCTTCTGGCGGCCCGACGGCGGCTGCTTCGACTTCTTGTGGGCGTCGATCTTCGTCTTCAGATCCTTGAGGCGGGTGACGAAGTTCTCGAGCGTGGGGATCATCGCCTCGATCCGCTGCGTGCGGAGGCCGAGTTCCTCGACGAGTCGCACGCACCGACGGCGGCGGCGGCCCAGGCGGGCCCAGGCCTCGCGGCGCTCCGCCATGCGGCGCTTCTTGGACAGGGCAATCCGGTAGTCGGCCTTGTTCTGCTTGATGAGCACCTCGAGCGTCCGCAGGTTGTGCGGCAGCCGGCCGAGAATCTGCTCCTTCTCCAGGCGATCGGTCACCGACACCTGCACGGTGCGATCGAAGGGCAGTTCGCCGCGATGCACCCGCGAGAGCACCCGAAACGCCTGCTGGCAGACATACTCGCACTCGAGCAACTTGGCGCGGAACTGCGCCCGCGTGGTCTCGATCTGCCGGGCGAGGTGAATCTCCTGGGCCCGCGTCAGCAGCGGGATCTCGCCCATCTGCGTGAGGTACATCCGCACCGGATCGTCAGACCAGTTCTCGACCTGCTCGGTGAGCATGTCTTCGGCCTCGCCGGCCGCGTCGAGATCCGCATCG
>JBEIQP010000068.1:0-13857 GCA_040376455.1 Planctomycetaceae bacterium
CCCCCCCCCCCCGCGCCCCCGCGCCCCCCCGCGCCGCCCCCCCGCCCGCCCGCCCCCCCGGCCCCGCCGCCGCGCGCCCCCCCGGCGCGCCCGCCCCCCCCCCCCCCGCCCCCCCCCCCCCCCCCCCCCCCCCCCCCCACAAGGCAAGGGCCGCGGGAGACGCCTACGGCGGGTCTCTTGCCGGCGGCCCGGAAAGCCCCGGCGGATCATGGCCGCTCTCTGCGCGGCGCCACGCTCCTCCGGCTTTCACCGACGCGGCCTCACCGTCAGCACGCACAGACCGTTCACCGAGGAGGCCGTGAGGGGCTACCCGTGCCCCGGGAGCCGGCGTTGTCGGCCCGCGAAGACCGGATGCCGGAGCGCAGCCGGCATCGAGTGAGCAGAGGGCAGGGATGCCCGGAGCGAACGTCCGGCGATGGGGCACGGGCAGCCCCTCACCAACACCACCGGCGTTCCGCGCCCAAAACCCAACTCGGTCGGACATCGCGGCCTGGCGCGCGAGCCCGCACCTGGGCCCCGTGCTACCGGGACCGGAGGCGGGCAGACTCAGTGGTGGGATCGAAGGGAACGCGTGGCACGACCTTCGCGGGCTGCCGCGGTGCCGGCCGCACCGCGTCGTCGGCGATCGGCCGTTCGAGCGCCGCGGGCGTCACGCTGCGGGGCCGAGGGGCTCCCGCAGCGGGCGGGATCGCCGCCCGGCTCGCTGCAAACCGCCGCCGCACCGGCCCCACGGCCGACTCGTCGAAGAGATCCTCGTCCGCGGGAGCCGGCTTCACCTCGTCTCGCGGCAGCGGCTTCGGCTCGGCCGGTGTCTGCTCCGGCACCGGGGCCGTCCGCTCGGCGGCCGGCGGTTCAGGCGGTGCCTGGGGCTCGACCGGCGCCGGTTGCGACGTCGATTCCGGTTCCGGCGGCAGCAGATTCGGCTCCGGCGGCGCGGCGGGCTGCGCCGATTCGCCGGCACGCGGTTGCGCGCTCGCTCGCTCGCTTGGTTCCTGGCGCGGTGTCTCGCGCGGCTCTTCCTTCGCGGAGCCGCCATCGGCCCCTTCACCGGGTTCTGGAAGTTCGTCGGCGCGGGGCTCCCGCGACTCCTCGTCCGCGCTCGGCACAGCCGACTTCGGCGGGAGCGCCGGCGTCGCGGCCCGCACGTCCGAGACCGGCACCACGCCCTGCCCCGGCCAGCGTCGCCACTGCGTGCCGTAGAAGCCAAACTCCTGCGGACGAACAGGGCAATACGGATGGCACTTGCCGTCGCGGCAGCCCGCGTGATGTCCATGGCCACGGCACACGCCGCCGTGCGCGTGACCGCAGGTGCGACATCCGCCCGCCGGCACGACCGCGGGATCGACCATCGGCTGACGGGACCGCGTTTCGGCGGCTGCCGCCCCGCCGGCAGCGGCGGCGACCACCAGGCATCCAGCCGCGAAAACCGCGGCGCGGGCGAGTCGTTCGGGAGCGAATCGGCGTTCCATCACTACGTTCCTCGGTTCCGGGATGCCGTCGGTACGGTCGGCGCAACCGGCACGGTCCATCCAACCGGAAGTATCGTCCGACCATGGCCCCGACCTTTGGGCCGAATGGCGGCCCTTTTCGGGACTTTTCTCCAAAACTGGTAGACTGCGGGCTTTGGGCGGCGCCGACGGCGCTGGGCTCTCGCGCTGGGAGAATGCACGACCTTGAAACGCGTCAATCTTCGGCTGCTGCTCATTCTGGTCGCCGTGGCCATGGTGACGGTCGTCGGCCTCTTCTTCCTGCGCCGCTACCAGGTCGCCCGCAACGCCGGGGGACTGGCAAAACTCGCCCGGCAACGACTCGACGAAGGCAAGCCTTTCGAGGCCCTGCAACTCTTTCAGCGGTACGTCGGCCTGCGGCCCGAAGACACCGAGACCTATTCGGAATACGCCGCGCTCGTCCTGGATCGGGCGCTGGCCCCCGACGCGACGCGGAAGGAGATCGCCACCGCGTACAACATCCTCGAAACCGCGGTCCGAAAGAGCCCCGACGACAACAAACTCCGCGCCAAACTGGCCCAGTTTCAGCTGCGCATCTCCCGGTTCACCGACGCCCGCGAGCACCTCGACGTGCTGCAGTCACGCATCCCGGCGGCGGAGGGTGCCGCCACGACCGCGTGGGACCCGGAAGACCCGGTCGATCCGTCGAACATCCGGCTGATGTTGGCCCGCTGCTGCGTCGCCACCGGCGACTTCGAAACAGCCGTAGAAATCGTGAGCGGCCTCGTGGGATACGACGTGGCGACCAAGACCTTCGACGAGTCGTTCGAGGGTCCCCGGCCGGCCGACGCCTACATCGTGCTGGCTGCCATCCTCACCGAGAAGCTGAGGGACCCCGCCGCCGCCGACGCCGTGATGAAAGAGTTGGTGAAGGTCGATGGCAAGAACGCGCGGGCCTGGCTCGCCCTGTCCCGCTGGGAACGGCAGCAGGGCAATCTCGACGCGGCCAAGCAGGCGATCGAACAGGCGACCGCGCTCGATCCCGACGGCGCCGACACGATCTTCGCGGGCTTCGAACTGGCGCTCGACCGTCGGGACTTCGCCCAGGCGGAGTCGATCGCCCGCAAGGCGTGCACGACGTTCCCTGACGATGAACGCGGCTACCGGGGCCTGGCCTCGGTGTACCTCCTGCAACGCCGCCTCCCCGATGCCGAGCAGGCGCTCCGCGACGGAGTGGCGGTTCTGCCCGGCAAGCCGGCACTGCTGCTGATGCTCGCCGACACGCTGCTGCAGGAGAACAAAGTGGACGAGGTCGAGCAGACGATCGAGCGCGTCAAGGAGATTTCGGGGGCCTCGAGCCCCTCCGTGGGCTTGTTCGAGGCCCGCGTGCTCATGTCCCGTCAGCAGTGGCTCGAGGCGAAGGCGAAGCTGGAGGAAGTGCGGCCGAAGGCGGCGGGCCTCGACGAGATCACGCGGCAGGTCGATCTCTACCTCGGCGAGTGCTACGACCAGCTCGGGGAATTCGACCAACAACTCGAAGCCAACCAACGGGTGTTGAACGACAGTCCGACATCGGTCGCGGCGCGGGTCGGAGCGGCCTCCGCCCTGGCGGCGGCCGGCCGGCAGGACGAGGCGCTCGCCGAATTCGAGCGGGTCGCCGCCACGATCCCGCCCGAGCAGCTGGCGACGGTGCCGCAACTCTGGCTGCCGCTGCTGCAGCTGCGGGTGACCGCACAGACCAAGCAGCCCGTCGAGAAGCGCGACTGGTCCAGCGTGGACGCCCTGCTCGAATCGCTCCAGCAGTCCGAGTCGATCACCGCGGCGCAGATCGCCGCCTTGCGGGCCGACGTGCTGATGCGGAAAGGGGAGATGGAGGCTGCCGGCGACCTGCTCGAGAAGGCGGTCGAGGCGGAGCCGGCGAACGGCCAGAACTGGCTGGCGTTGGCGACCTACACGCTCCGCGAGAAAGGGCCGGCGGCGGCCCGGGAGGTGCTCGCCCGGGCTCCCGCCGATCTCGCCGATCAGCAGAACCTGCTCCTCATCGACGCGCAGATCGCGATGGCCGAGGGGGGCGATGCGGCCCGGGACGGATTGAAAAAAATCGAGGCCAAGACCGCGACGCTGCCCCCCGACCAGTCGGCCCGACTGCTGTCGATGCTGGCTGCGATGTACGTCTCCATCGGGGATCGAGCCGAGGCGACACGACTGTGGCGGGAGGTCGCCGACAAGAACCCCGACGACCTGCGTTCGCGGTCCGCGCTGTTCGACCTCGCGTTCGACGAAGGCGAGGTCGCCAAGGTGGAGTCCGCCGCCGCCGAACTCGAGAAGGTGGCCGGGGAAAAGACCGCCCAGGGGATGGTCGCCAAGGCGGCGGTGAAGATTCTCTCCGCCCGCAAGGCGATCCAGGCCCGCATTCGCCCGACCGATCGGTTGCCCGACCTGACTGAGGAGGAACGGACCGCGCTCGTCGATGCCCGCAATCTCCTCATCGAAGCCGAGGCAGATCGTCCGGGCTGGCACCGCATCCAGGCGCTCTTCGCGGAGATCGAAGGCCTGAAGGGGGACGTTCCGGGTTCGATCGAGCGGCTGCAAAAGGCGGTGGAACTGGGCAACACAAACCCCGCCATCGTGCGGCAACTCGTGTCGCTGCTCTACGCCAGCAACCGGATCGAGGAGGCCCGCAAGGCGATGGAGGTTCTGGGGCCGGAGGGCCTCGTCGGAAGCGAGCGGCTTTCGGCGGAGGTGGAAATGCGGGCGGGCCGCTTCGAGGAGGCCATCGCGCTCGCGGAGCGGAGCGTGGCGGCGGACTCGCGCAACGTCGCCGAACTGCTCTGGCTCGGCCAATTGCTCGAACGATCCGGCAAGAGGGAGCGGGCCCTGGCCACGATCGAGCGGGCGGTCGAAGCCGCTCCCGATCAGCCGCAGACCTGGCTGACGCTCTTCTCGCTCCAACTCGGGGAGGGCAAACGCGAGGTGGCCGAGCAGACGCTCGAGCGGGCGGCCACAACGTTGGCCGAGCCGGGCAGGAGCCTCATGCTGGCACAGGGCAACGAGATGCTCGGCAAACCGGACGACGCCGAACGGTATTTCCGGGAGGCCACCGCGAACGCTCCGGACGACCTCAACGCCCAGCGGGCCCTGGCGGCGTTCCTGGCGCGGAGAGGACAACGCGGGCCGGCACGTGAATCACTGCAGCGCATCATCGACTCCACGGCCGACGACGTCGAAGCCGCCGCGACGCGGGTGTGGGCGAGGCGCACGCTCGCCGAACTGCTGGCGGGGCAGGGTGCGTTTCGCGATCTTCAAGCGGGCATGGCGCTCATCGCGAAGAACGCCGACGAGAAGGGCCGGCTGCCGCCCGAAGACATGGCCCTGCAGATTCAGTTGCTGGCGAACCGGCCGGAGCCCGCCAGTTGGAGGCAGGCGATCGACATCCTGGAACAACTCGAAGAGAGCCAGCCCCTGTCGATGGGCCAGCAATTGCAGTTGGCTCAGTTGCGGGAACGGGCGGGCCGTTGGGAGGAAGCGCGGAACGGCATGATCTCGATCGCGTCGTCCCCGAACACGCCGCCGGCGATCATTGCCTTGCTGATCGAGAAACTGGTCGCCCACGACGAGATCACGGCCGCCCGCACCTGGCTCCGACGGCTGAAGGCTTCGCTCCCCGAAGCCCCCGCGACGTTCGCGCTCGAGGCGAAGGTCGCGATCGCGGAAAAGGATCGCGAAACGGCGGTGGCGGCCGCACGGCGGCTCATGCCCGGCCCCGGGGCCGCGGCGAACCAGGCCGGCGATCTGGAAACGGTCGCCAAACTCCTGGAGGAACTCGGGTTTGCCAAGGCGGCGGACCGGGTTTTCACCCAACTGGCGGCGACGTCTGCGGACGGCGCCATCGAACGGGCCGAATTTCTCGGCCGGCAGAAGCAGGGCATGGCGGCGCTCGATCTGCTGGAGCAGACATGGGACAAGGTGCCGCTGGAACGACTGCTCCAGACGGCGGTGACCGTGCTCCGCGGACAGGATGCGACGGACATCCCCGCGTATGCGTCGCGGCTCGATCCGTGGTTCGCCAAGGCGGCGAAGCAGGAACCGGGCTCCGTCGTCATTCCCCTCCTGCTGGCCGAGATGCGGGATACCCAGGGGCGGACGGATGAGGTCGAGGGAATCTACCGGGGGCTTCTCGCCCGCGAGGGGATCGATCCCTTCCAGTCCGCCGTCATCACGAACAATCTGGCGTTCCATCTCGCGAAGCCCGAGACCGTGGCCGAAGCGAAACGACTGATCGACGCGGCGATCGAGGAACTCGGCCCCCATCCGGATCTGCTCGACACGCGGGGCATCGTCCACCTCGCGGCCGGCGAGTACGACGAGGCGGTCACCGACTTCAAGGAGGCCATCCTCAACCCGTCGGCGCCGAAGTTTCTCCATCTGGCGTCCGCGCAGCTGCAGAAAGGCGACACCGCCGCCGCCCAAAAGGCTCTCGAAGAGGCCCGGCGGCAGGGGCTTGCTCGGGTGAAGCTCTCGGCCGTCGACCAGAAGCGGCTCGAGCAGTTGGAGGCGGCCCTCGGCCCGCCCCCGGAGGCGTGAACCGGCCGACATCTCGGGCAAGCAGCCCGTTCAGGGGTCTTGTCCGGCGGCGGGCCAGCCCCTACCGAGCATGCTCCTGGAGCATCCGGGAGCGGGCGAGCGCGTCCTCCGCCTCGGCGATCCGGCCACCGCGCATGCAGGCCACGCTCAACGCCGTGTAGCTGAACGGGTCGTTCGGCTCGAGTTCGCAGACGCGCCGGGCGTGACGGACGGCCTCGTCGTGCCGCTCCAGCCTCGTGCACCAGGCGGCCAGTGCGGAGTGGGCGAGGGCGAAGTCCGGATGCTCCGCCACCAGGGCCTCGAGCGCGGCCACGGCCTCGTCCATCCGCCCCGAGTTCTTGAGCGATTCGGCCGCCTCGTAGCCCTCTTCCCGCGTTCCCATGGATGTGTCTCCCACGTTGGTCGTGATCCCAGCCGCAGCGTGTCGAGCCACTCGCCCGCCGCCGCGTCCGGAGTGTAGCGGCCATCGACCCGGAAAAACACAGGGGGGCCGCGGTTTGGCAAACCGGGGAAGGCAGGGGGGACTGTCGCTCCGGTCGCAAACTGGCATTGAATCCGGCATCGCGCCAAGCCGATAACCCTCCCGATCCGAATCCCGGGTGCCGTTCGTGGGGCGATCTCCGCCCCGAACGACTCCGGCGAACCGTCGAAAGGCATCCCGTGAGCATTCACCCCCTTGCGGCCGTGAGTCCAGAAGCTCGGTTGGGAGTGGGGGTGAAGGTCGGGGCCTTCGCGATCGTCGAGGCGGACGTCGAACTCGGCGACTTCTGCACGGTGGCCGGCGGCACCGTGATCAAGGCGGGGGTCAAGGCGGGCTGCCACAACGAATTCGGCGAGCATTCCGTCATCGGCGGCGCGCCGCAGCACGCGGCCCGGCCCGAGCACATCGGCCGCGTGGTGATCGGCGATCACAACGTGTTTCGCGAATACGTGACGATCCATCGCGCCCTCAAGCCCGACACGACGACGACCGTCGGCAACCACAACTACGTCATGGCCAACGCCCACTTCGGCCACGACAGCACCGTCGGCAACAACTGCATCTTCGCCAATGCGGCCCTGCTCGGCGGCCACGCCGCCGTGGAGGATCGCGCCTTCGTATCCGGGGCGGTGGCGGTTCATCAGTTCTGCCGCATCGGTCGGCTCGCCATGGTCGGCGGCCACGCCCGGGTCGTGCAGGATGTCCCGCCGTTCATGCTGCTCGACGGCCAGAGTGGCTGCATCGTCGGGCTCAACATCGTCGGTCTGCGCCGCAGCGGCCACTCCGCCGAGGACATCGCCGATCTCAAGGCCGCGTATCGCGTGATCTACCGCCGCGGGCTGCCCTGGAAGGAAGTCATCGAGACGCTGCGGAGCGAGTTCACGACGCCGGCGCTCGAGCAGTTGCGGGAGTTTCTCTCCAGCGGCACGCGGGGCTTCTGCCAGGAGCGTCGGGCTCCGCCCGCGCCGACCCTGCGGCTGCGGGTGCCCGACGAAGACGTCGCGGCCAGCACCGTCCGCGCGAAGGCGGGCTGATCGGTCGCCGCTTCAGTCGTCGGCCGCCGAATGCCGGTCGGAGTTGCCCTGCGCATCCTCGAGACCGTAGCGCTGCAGCTTCCGCCGCAGCACCGACCGGTCGATGCCGAGCATCTTGGCCGCCAGCGACTTGTTTTGCATCGTGGCCGCGAGCGTCCGCTCGAGGTGCATCCGCTCGATGTCGGCGAGCGTCGGCCACGATTCCTCTTCGGAGTGCGAGGGCGCCTTCGGCTCCCCGCCGGGAGCCGGCAGGGGCGCGGCCGCCGGGGCGGCCGCCGGCTTCACGTGCGGTTCCACGCGGTAGACGCCCGGCAGCGGCGTGGCCGACACGATGCCCCGGCTCGCGGCCACGGCCATCGCCGAGGGCCCCGTCGCGGCTGCGGCATCCTGTCGCAGCGTCGCGCCGTCTCCCATCAGACCGGTGAGCGCGTCCGGGTCGATCTCGTCGCCGGACGAAAACATCACCGCCCGTTCGAGGACGTTTTCCAGTTCGCGAACGTTGCCGGGCCAGGTGTACTGCTGCAGCACCTGGATCGCGGGCTGCGCGAGGCTGCACATCGGCATGCCGTGCCTCGCGGCAAGTTCCGCGAGGTAGCGGGCCGCGAGCACGGGAATGTCCTCGGGACGATCCCGCAACGCCCGCGTCTGGATGGCGACGACGTTCAGCCGGTAGAAGAGATCCTCGCGGAACCGTCCCTCGGCCACTTCCTTGGCGAGATCCCGGTTGGTCGCCGCGACCACGCGGACATTGACTGGGATCTCCTGGTGGCTGCCGACGGGAACCACCGTCCGCTGCTGGAGGACGCGCAGCAATTTGGCCTGCAACTCGAGTTCCATCTCCCCGATTTCGTCCAGGAAGATCGTGCCGCCGTCCGCGGCGCGAAAGCATCCCAGGGTCGAGGAGGTGGCGCCCGTGAACGAGCCCTTCACGTGGCCGAACATGTGGCTCGCGAACAACGTACCGGTGGTGACGGCGCAATCGACCGGAATGAAGGGTTTGGCCGACCGATTGCTGCAGGCGTGGATCGCCCTGGCGATCAGCTCCTTGCCGGTGCCACTGGGCCCCATGACGAGAACGCTGGAATTGTGCGCGGCGACCAGTTCGATCGACTTGCGGACCTGCTCGGTCCACGCCGACACCCCTGCGATCCGCTCGATCGCCGCTTCCGCCCGGAGGTTGCCCGCGATTGATGCCATCCGCGTCTCGTTGGCGGCCGACTGCGACGGCCGGACCAAACCCCCCCGAAAAGGAGTCCAGCCCCCTTTAGGCCGAAATTCCCGAGTTCCAACCCTTTCGAAAAGTACCCGATCACTGCCACGGTCGCCAATAAAAAACGACTTTTTGGATGCCGGGGATCCGATCGGACAGCCTGAAATTGCGGGATTCCCCGATTTTTTCGGCCTGGCGGTCGCCCGGTCGGGAAAGATGGGCAAAGATTGCAGGAGCGGCTCGATTCTCCCTACGCGGCAGTTCCCCGGGGCACCATGCCCATGTCCCTGATCCCGACGCAGCCGTCGTGGCCACCGCCGCCGGCGGCCCCGACCCGCACCATCACGGTGCCGCACGCCCCCATGACCACCCCGGCAAGCCGGCGGTGGCTGACGCTGCTTGGGGCGTTGGGAGCGGCGGCCCTCGGATGGTTCCTGCTCGACCGGTTGCTCGTCGACCGCCGGCCGATCGTGGTGGGCCTGCTGCACTCGCAGACCGGGCCGATGGCGGTGAGCGAGCGTTCGATGATCGACGCCGAGGTCCTGGCGCTCGAGGAAATCAACCGTTCCGGCGGGCTCCTCGGGCGACCGGTCCGCTGGGTGATCGCCGACGGCGGCTCCGAGCCGCCCACGTTCGCGCGGCAGGCGGACTGGCTGATCCGAGAGCAGCGTGCCGAGGTCGTGTTCGGCTGCTGGACGAGCGCCAGCCGCAAGAGCGTGCTGCCGGTCGTCGAGACTAACAACCACCTGCTCGTCTACCCGATGGCCTACGAGGGGATGGAGCAGTCGCCGAACATCATCTACACGGGGGCCGCCCCCAACCAGCAGATCACGCCCGCCGTGCAATGGTGCCACGACACCTTGAACGCCAGGAAGTTTTTCCTCGTCGGGTCGGACTACATCTGGCCGCACTGCGTCAACGCGATCGCGCAGGACCAGATCAAGGGCTTCGGCGCCGAGGTCGTGGGCGAGGCCTACGTGCCGTTCGGAAGCACGGCGGTCGATGACGCGGTCCGCCGGATCGTCGCGGCCGCTCCCGACGTGATCCTGAGCACGGTCGCCGGCGACTCGGGCGTGGCGTTCGCCCGGGCGCTGCGCGAAGCGGGCGTGCGGCCGGAGCAGACGCCGCTCGTCACCTTCTCGATGGCGGAGGACGAACTGCGCGGCACCGCCTCGGCCGACATGGTCGGCCACTACGCCGCCTGGAACTACTTCCAGAGCCTCGAACGGCCGGAGAATCTCACCTTCGTGCGGGCCTTCAAGGCCCGCTACGGCGCGGATCGCGTGACGTCGGACGTGATCGCGGCCGCCTACAACAGCGTGCATCTCTGGGCCCAGGCCGTCCGTGAGTCACGGACGACGGACGTCCGCCAGGTGCGCAACGCCCTCCGCCACCAGAGCCTCAACGCCCCCGAGGGGATCATCGCCGTCGATCCCGAGACCCAGCACACCTGGCGGCCCGTGTTCATCGGCCGGATTCGTCCCGACGGGCAGTTCGACGTCGTCTGGTCCAGCCGCTTCGCGGTCCGGCCCGTGCCGTTTCCGATCTCCCGTTCGCGCTCCGAGTGGGAGCGGCTCGTGGCCGACCTCTACCGGGGCTGGGGCGGACACTGGTCGAATGCCGCCGGAATCCCGGCGGGTGCGGCCTTGCCGAGCGGGGGCGCACGATGAACCGGGCGACGGACTCCACCCGCGGTGGCGGCATGCAGCGGTCGATCGCCGGCCGCCTGCTCTTCTGGTTTCTCGTCATCGCACTGATCCCGTGCGCCATCCTGACGGCGATCACGGCACGGATCGCCGCCACGGCGCTCGAGCAATCGGTCCGCGACAACCTCGTGCAGATCGCCGCCGCCAAGGCGGGCGAATTGGAGAACTACGCCGCGGAACGGGTTCGCGACGGCTCCGTCCTGGCGCGGGGCCCGACCTTCATCCGCGCCACCCGCGAACTTTCCGCGGTCATGGATGAAGCGGGCAAGGACGTGCCCGGAATCCGGAGCCGGCTGGCCCGCGACGGCGGCGAGTTCACCGAGTATTTCAATTACGTCGCCAAGGCGTACGGCTATTCGCAATTCCTGATCATCGACACCACCGGCCGGGTGCTGTTCGCGCTCGACGACTCGATCCCGCCGGGCACCCCGCTCCTCTCCGGCGGGCTCGTCAATTCGGAACTGGCGAACGGCTACGACCGGGCGCGGACGCTCCTCCAGTCCGACATCTGCGGGTTCCAGACCTACGGCCGGTCGAACCGACCGCTGGGATTCGTCACCTGCCCCGTCTTCGACAAGGGACGGGTGATCGGGGTGCTGGCGCTCGGACTCGGCCCCGAGCGAATCTGGCAGGTGCTCTCCGATCTGAGCGGACTGGGCGACACCGGCGAGATCGTCACCGGCCAACTCGTCGGCAACTCCGTGCTCGTGACCACGCCGCTGCGGCACGCAGCGGACGCGGCGTTCCGGATGCAGATTCCCCTCGGCTCGGCGCAGGCCCAGGCGACGCAGAAGGCCGCCAGCGGCGAGCGAGGCTATGGCAACGCCAGCGACTATCGCGGCGAGGAGGTCGTCGCGGCCTGGTCCTACCTGCCGAGCTTTCGCTGGGGCCTCGTGGTCAAGCAGGACGCGCGGGAGGCGTTCGGGCTCGTGCGGTTTCAGCGGGCCGCGATCATCGGGCTCTCGCTGGCGACGATCCTGGGGGTGACGCTCGCCGCGCTCGTCGTGGCCCGCACGATCTCCACGCCGATCCGGACCGCCGTGGCGGTCGCGAAGCAGGTGGCCGGCGGCGACCTGCGGTCCGACGTGACCGCCACCTCGGACGACGAGACCGGCGCCCTGCTCGTGGCGATCCAGACGATGACCAACGACCTCCGCGGCCTGATCGGCCGCATCCAGCGGTCGAGCGTGGCGTTGATCTCGACGGCCACCGCGATCCAGGCGACCGCCAGCGAGCAGCAGCAGGTGATCGCGGACTACGGCGCCTCGACCAGCCAGGCGGTCGCCGCGGTGAAGCAGATCTCGGTCACCAGCCAGGAACTGGTGCGGACGATGACCGAGGTCAACGACATGGCGGGCCACACCGGCGCGATGGCCGCCGAGGGACGGGTCAACCTGGGCGAGATGGACGGCACGATGCGGCAACTCGCCGAGAGCACGTCGTCGTTCGGTGCGAAACTGGCCGTGATCAGCGAGCGGGCCGCCAACATCAACCTCGCGGTGACGACGATCACGAAGGTCGCCGACCAGACGAACCTGCTCTCGATCAATGCCGCCATCGAGGCGGAGAAGGCGGGTGAATACGGCCTCGGCTTCCTCGTCGTCGCCCGCGAGATCCGCCGCCTGGCCGACCAGACGGCGGTGGCCTCGCTCGACATCGAGCGGATGGTGAAGGAAATGCAGTACAGCGTCTCCTCCGGCGTGATGGAGATGGACAAGTTCGCCGAACAGGTCCGGGCCGGCGTCCGCGAGATCGGGGAGGTCTCGACGAAGCTCGGCGACATCATCGCGGCCGTCCAGGGGATTTCCGGTCGCTTCGGCCAGGTCACGGAGGGCATGCGGGCCCAGTCCCAGGGCGCGGAGCAGATCCGCGAGGCGATGATCCGGCTCGCCGAGGGGGCCACCCGCACGGCCTCGTCGCTCAACGACTTCAACGGCGCCACCGTCCATTTGCGGGAAGCGGTCGGGGACCTCAAGGAGGAAGTGTCGCGGTTCACGATCTGAGGGCGCACGGCCCGAGGCGCCCCGGCCCTCGTGCCGCCCGGAACCTCGCCGCCGTTCCCCGGAGGACGCGAGGCCCCGTCGCCCGCGGTCGCGTTTCCGCGATCGGCCGCCGCGGCGGTGGATCGGCATCGGGCATCGACATCATGCAACTGCTCACCTTCACCGTCGCGGATCAGGCCTACGCGATCGAGTCGCGCAAGGTGGTCGAGGTGCTGCCGCTCGTGCCGGCGCGGCCGATCCCGCACACGCCGGGGTATGTGCGGGGCATCTTCACCTACCGCGGCGGGCTGGTGCCGCTCATCGACCTCGGCCGACGGCTCGCCGACAGCCCCGTGGCGGAACGGCTCAGCACGCGGGTCATCGTGGTGGAGTGCGCGGTGCCGACGCCCGCCGGCCCGCCCCGTTCGGCCCGGATGGGTCTCGTCGCCGAGAACGTGATCTCGATCTGCACGACGGAGCAGGCGGACGTGTCGATGCCCGCGCTCGAACTGGCAGCGGCGCCGTTTTTGGGCAGGATGCTCCGCATTGCCGGCCGGACCGTGCAGGTGATCGAGATCGAGCGGTTGCTGCCCGCGGACATCGTCGCGGGCCTCTTCCCCGAGCCGCGCGGGGAGGCCGTCCCATGAGCCGCCTGCCGCGCGACGCATCGCCCGCCGTGGAACCGCTCCTCCGGGAGTGGATCGGCCTCGACGCGGCCACCGTCGGCCCCGCCGCGTTGCAGCGGGCCGTGCAGGTCCGGATGGCGGCCCTCGGCATCGCCGCCACCGCTGCGTACGTCGAGCGGGTCGGCAGGGACCGAACCGAGCGGGATCAACTGGTCGAGGAAGTGGTCGTCGGCGAGAGCTGGTTCTTCCGGGACCGACAGGTGTTCGAATTCGTCGTGGACTTCGCCGTCACCCTCGCGGCGTTGCCGGGACGCCTGCCCATTCGGATCCTGTGCGCCCCCTGCGCCGGCGGCGAGGAGCCCTACTCCGTCGCGATGGCGCTGCTCGACGCCGGACTGTCGCCGGGGCAGTTCACGATCGACGCGATCGACGTCAGCCACGCCGCGCTGGCCCGCGCGGCTCGCGGCCGCTACTCCGCCAATGCGTTCCGCAACGCCGACCTCGCCTTTCGGGATCGCTGGTTTCGCACGGAGGGCGGCTGGGCCGTGCTCGACGAGCGGGTTCGCGACAGCGTGGCCTTTGCCTGGGGCAACCTCGTCGAGCCGTCGTTCTGCGAGGGCCGCGCGGCCTACGACGTGATCTTCTGCCGCAACCTGCTCATCTATCTCACGGCCGAGGCCCGCGGCCGGGTGGAGTCCGTCCTCGACCGCCTCCTGAAGCCCGACGGCGTGCTCGTGCTCGGCGCCGCCGAACCGCCGATCCTCAAGGGGGCGTGGCTGCCCGCGG
>JBEIQP010000014.1:0-36247 GCA_040376455.1 Planctomycetaceae bacterium
AGGGGATCTCACGGGTCATCGTCTCGTAGACCGGCTTGCACACCGTGTAGGTCTGCTCGCGGGTCTCGTAGACCGGACGGCACACCGTGTAGGGGATCTCACGGGTCCGCGTCTCGTAGACCGGCTTGCAGACCGTGTAGGTCCGCTCGCGGGTCTCGTAGACCGGCTTGCACACCGTGTAGGGGATCTCCTTGGTCACCGTCTCGTACACGGGCTTGCAGACCGTGTGGCGGATCTCGCGGGTCCGCGTCTCGTAGACAGGCTTGCAGACCGTGTAGGCCTGTTCGCGGGTCTCGTAGACGGGCTTGCAGACCGTGTAGGGGATCTCCTTGGTGATCGTCTCCCACACCGGCTTGCAGACCGTGGTGCGGATCTCGCGGGTCCGGGTCTCGTACACGGGCTTCATGACCGTGTAGGGGATCTCCTTGACGATCGTCTCCCACACCGGCTTGCAGACGGTGTAGTTGATCGTGCGCGAGCGGGTCTCCCACACCGGCTTGCTGACGGTGTATTCGACCTCCTTGAACGACTTCTCCGTCTCGTAGCGGACGCAGTCCACCTCCTTCTGCTCGACGACCCTCTCGCAGACCGTCTTGTAGCAGGTGTACTGCTTCTGCTCGTACACGACGTCCTTGACGAGCCGTGTGCCGCAGCACGACGGTGCGGCGGCACAGCCCGGTTCATCGGACGCTTCACAACTTGAACAACCTGCACGCGCATGGGCGAAGCTGACCGTGGTCATCTTCGCGCCTCCGTGCTTGAAGCTGGCGAGCCCGCAATACGCAGCGTCGGCCGATTGGACCGACGTTACGATGCTTGCGAGGGCCAGCAGACAACAAAGCCACAAACTTTTCATGTCTGCCGCCTCTGTCGAGGAGGGCTCCTGGAAAGGGAACGAAACGCTGGGAGTGGGAAACGGGCACCCATTTCCACACCTTCCAAAACATCGACCACAAACTCCCCGCAGGTTGACCACTCCTCGCAACCGCCCCGCTTTTTCCATCCACCCGAGGGCCTTACAACCCGCGTATCCCCACCGCGCGGGCCGGTTTTCTTGGCCTTTCCTTGCCGCGTCGTTAGAGTCGGGGGCCGTAGGGGCAGGTTCTTCGGCAGGCTTTTCCATGACCGAATTCCGACCGCAGGCCGCACAACCGGGGGAGCTCCCCTCAGACTCGACGGTGCCGAAGGTGGTGGTGAGCCGCCTGAGCCTCTACCTGCGCGAGCTCCAGCGGCTGGAGGCGTCGGGTCGGCACACGATCTCCTCGGGGCAGCTCGGCACGCTCCTCGGCTTCAGCGACGCGCAGGTCCGCAAGGATCTCGGGTTCTTCGGTCAGTTCGGGTATCCGGGCGTCGGCTACCGCTGCGACGAGTTGATCCGCGCGATGCGCGACATCCTCGGCACCAACCACTCCTGGTCGGTCGCCATGGTCGGCGTGGGCAACCTGGGCCAGGCGTTGCTGGGCTACCGCGGGTTTGGCCGCCAGAATTTTTCGATCGCCGCGGCATTCGACGCCGATCCCGCCAAGGTGGGCCAGACGGTGCAGGGCCTCACGATCCAGCACATCGACGAACTCGCCGCCACGGTCCGGGACAAGGGCATCCGGCTGGGGATGATCGTCGTGCCGGCCGAACGGGCGCAGGAGGCCGCCGACAGGCTCGTCGCGGCGGGTGTGGAGGGGATCGTGAACTTCGCCCCGGTCACGCTCACGCTGCCCCCCGCCGTGCAAAACGTGGGCGTCGATCTGGCGATCGAACTGGAGCAGCTCTCGTTCGCGGTGACGAACAAGCTCGCCAAGCCCGGCGGCGAGGTGCCTCCCGGCGGCGAGCTGCCGCCTGGCGGCGGTGGCACGTGAGCCGATTCAGCCTCCGCCTGCCCGCGCGGTATGCTGGGGCCCGGTTTTGCCCGATGGTGTAACGGTAGCACAAGGGATTTTGGTTCCCTTTGTCTAGGTTCGAATCCTAGTCGGGCAATTTTTCGCCGGCTTTCGCCCGCCCCCGTCGGCCGCTACACTGCCGGGGCCTCCAAGGAACCGCTCGTGAACGTCCGGCCGCCCTCAGGGCGGCTCTTCTGAATCGCCGTCGCACCGCCCTGCAAGGGTGCGTTTTTCCCGCGACCTGCCCACGTTCACACCCCGTGCCAAACCGTGGCCCGAAGCCCGGCCCGGCATCCTTCGGAGATGACCATGCCTGCGTGCCCGATCGTCGTTTCGCCGCTTCGCATCCGCCTGCTCGCCCTCGTGGGGCTCTGCTGCCTCGTGGCCCCCGGCCGCGCCGCGGCCGAGACCGTCTACGTCACGAGTTTCACCACGGGCGAACTCATCCGTTACGACTCTGCCAATCCGGCCGGCACCAGGACCGTGCTCTCCGGCTCGGGATCCCTCACCAAGCCCTCCGCCCTGACGTTCGGGCCCGATGGCAATCTCTATGTCGGCGAGAGCGGAGATGGGGGCACCATCGCCCCGCGGATCGCGAAGTTCAATCTCGTAACCTCCACGCTCTCGACCGTCGTGGCCCTCGACACGTACAACGTGGTTCCGGGGAGCCTCGTCTTCAAGGGCAACGACCTGCTCGTCGGCCGCAATCCGTTCTTTGGCAATACCGGGGCGATCGTGAAGGTGACCGACGCCACCGGCAACGTCGTCTCCGTCGGTGACTACACCTCCGGCGGAAGCCTCGCCAGCAGCCCGGGCCTCGCTCTGGCCGCCGACGGCTCCCTCTACGTCAGCGATCAGACCTACAACTTCGTCAGCGGCGTCGCGAGCGGGCCCGTGAAGCGGTTCGATGCCAGCGGGAACTATGTCGGCGAGGTCATCGCCAGCGGCTCGAGCGGGCTCAGCGGGCCGACGGGCCTGGCGCTCAGCGGTTCCACGCTCTACACCGCGAGCATCATGGCGGGCACCATCCTGCAGACGAACCTCGCCACCGATGCCACGCAGGCGTTCGCCTCGGCCGGTGGCCCCTTCGAGGTCGGCTCGCTCGCCCTGCTCGCCGACGGCAGCCTGCTCGCCGGCAGCCCGTCGGGCTCGGGCAACATCTACCACTTCGGTTCCGACGGCACGCTGCTCGACACCTTCGCCTCCGACCTCGGCCAGATCGGCGGGATCACGGTGGCGCCCGTGCCGGAGCCGTCGTCGGTGGCACTCGGCATGGCGGGGGCGGCGTGTGCCGCCGGCTGGTTGCGGCTGCGACGGTCGCGAGGCGCTCGCCGCTCATGAAGGCCGCGCGCCGGGGCGTCACGCTCGTCGAACTGCTCGTCGTGGTCGCCATCATCGGCCTGCTCGCGGCCACGCTGCTGCCGGCGGTGCAGTCGGCCCGCGAGTCGGCCCGGCGGACGAGTTGCACCAACAACCTGCGGCAGCTCGCGCTCGCGGCTACCAACCACGAATCGGCGCGGGGCCGGTATCCGATCGGCGCGGAGTCGCGGCCCTGGGCCGCGCGGCCCGATTTCCCGCACCAATTCTTCCGCTGGTCGCTGCTGGCCCACCTCTCCCCCTACTACGAGCAGGAGCAGCTCCTGCGGAGCCTCGACCTCACGGTGCCCCTCTACATCGGCCTCTCGCCGAGCGACATCGCCCCCCAGAACAAGCCGATCGTGAAGCTCACGGTGCCGCTCTTCCTCTGTCCGAGCGATCGTGGCGCGCCGGTCTCCGACCTCTTCGGCCCCACCAACTACGCCGGCTGCGCCGGGAGCGGGGCGGGGGGAGGCACGCCGTTCGACGCCGACGGCCTGTTCTTCATCAATTCCCGCACCAAGCCCAAGGACATCACCGACGGCCTCTCGAAGACGATCGCATTTTCCGAGAGCCTGCTCGGAGACGGGCCGGTCGCCACCACCCAGCGGTCCGGCATCGATGCCGCCACGGGCTACGGCTTCACGTTCACCACGCCGCTGACGGAGTCCGCCTGCAGCCGCCCCTTCTACTACAACTTCACCGATCTCCGGGGCTTCTCCTGGGCCAACGGCGAATTCCGCACGACGCTCTACAACCACGCGCGGCGTCCGAACGACCCCGCGCTCGATTGCCTCTCGGCCCTGATGACCACCCCCGACAAGGCGAAGATGTACGCCGGCTACGGCTGGCGGGCCGCGCGGAGCCGGCATCCGGGAGGCGTGACCGTCGCCCTGGCCGACGGTGCGGTGCGGTTCGTCCCTGACGGCGTCGATCCCGACGTCTGGAAGGCGGCGGCCACGCGGGCCGGCGGCGAGGCCCTGTCGCTCGGCGAGCCGTGAGCCGGGGTTACCTCGGCGCGTATGCCTTCCGCAGCCCGGCGAGCACCTGCCGCATGTCGGCCGGCAGCGGGCTCGTGTAGCGCAGCTCCTCGCCGCTCACCGGATGCACGAAGCCGAGCTCGGCGGCGTGCAGCATCACCCGGACCGCCCGCGACTCGTCCTTCCTGCCGTCGCGGCGCGTCATCGAATAGACCCGTTCGCCGCAGACCGGATGCCCGCTCTCGGCCATGTGAATCCTGATCTGGTGCGTGCGCCCCGTCTCCAGGCGGCATTCGACGAGCGTGTAGTCGTCTCCGAAGTGCTCGACGGGGGCGACGTGCGTGATTGCGATCTTGCCCTCGTCTTCGTCCTCCGTCGAACCCCGGCGGCCGTCGCCGCGATCGCGAACCAACGTCGATTCGATCGTCCGGGCGCGGGCCCGGCCGACGACGAGCGCCAGGTAGCGGCGGTGCGTCGTATGCAGGCGAAACTGTTCCGCCAGGATCCGGCTCGCCGGCACGTTCCGCGCAAACACCACCAGCCCGCTCGTCTCCCGGTCGATCCGATGGACGGCCCGCACCGGCGGCACGCGCCGCCGCTTCACTTCCTTGCCGGCCGAGCCCGTCGTCCGCCGGCCGGCGAGATGCCGGCCGATGGCGTCGGGCACCAGTTCCTCGAGCGTCGGCTGCACCTGCCGCCGCCGCGCCGGCCAGGAACGCTCCTCGTGATGCCGGGTCGTCGTCACGCCGGTCGGCTTGTCCACCACGACCACGTCGTCGTCCACGTGCACCACGCGGACGTCGTCGGCCTTCGGCAGCGGCGGCGCCGCGACCTCGAGCACCTTGACGACCTCCCCCTCCTTCAGCCGCCGCGCCGCGTCGGTGCAGATGTTGCCGTGAATGAGGACGTGCCGCGACCGCACGAGCTTCTGCACCCGCGACCAACTGGCGTCTCCCATCCGCGCCCGGAGGAAGGCGGCGAGCGTCTGACCGCGGTCGGCGGCAGTCACGTGATGAACGGTTCCGGAGTGCGATTTCATGCACCTAACCGTAGCACACGCCCCAGCCCGCCCGCGGCGGCGGCGTGCTTGACCCCGTTTTCCGCGATTTTAGACTCTGTGGGGAGGTCTCACGTCCGCAGCCTCCGCCGCTTCCAACGTCGTGAGGATCTCCAACCGTGCCCGGCACATGCGTCATCGGTCTGCAGTGGGGCGACGAGGCCAAAGGCAAGCTCGTCGACATCCTGACCGAGCAACACGAAATCGTCGTCCGCTATGCGGGCGGAGCCAACGCCGGCCACACGGTCGTCTCCGGCGGCCAGACCTGGAAGCTCTCGCTCATCCCCAGCGGCATCCTCCGCGACGGAGTGACCTCCGTGGTGACCGGCGGCGTCGTCCTCGACCCGGCCAGTTTCATCAAGGAGATCGACGGCCTCGAGTCGCGGGGCGTGAAGGTGGCCGGGAAGCTCATGCTCAGCGACCGCGCCCACGTCGTGTTCCCGTGGCACATCGCCGAGGACCGCCTCCTCGACGGCAGCCTGTCGAGCGGTGAGGCGATCGGCACCACCGGCCGCGGCATCGGCCCCTGCTACCGCGACAAGGTCGGCCGGTCGCTCGCGATCCGGCTCGGCGACCTCTACCGCGCCGACCTCGCCGCGAAGCTCGCCCACATCGTCGCGGTCAAGAACCGGATGCTCGCCAGCTGGCAGCCCGCGGGCTCCGCCACCGCCCCGCCGCTCGACGCCGCGGCGATCCACGCCGAGTACGCCGGCTACGCCGAACGGCTGCGGCCGTTCGTCTCCGACACCACCGCCTACCTGCTCGACAATGTCGAAGCGGGAAAGCGCCTGCTCTTCGAGGGGGCGCAGGGCGCGCTGCTCGACATCGACCACGGCACCTTCCCCTTCGTGACCAGCAGCAACTCGTCGGGCGTCGGCGTGGCGAGCGGCTCCGGCGTGCCGGGCCGGTGGATCGATCGCGTGATCGGCGTGGTGAAGGCCTACTCGACCCGGGTCGGCGGCGGTCCGCTGCCGACCGAGCAGGACAACGCGATCGGCCTCCACCTCCGCGAGCGGGGCAACGAATACGGCACGGTGACGCGCCGGCCGCGGCGCTGCGGCTGGTTCGACGCCGTCGCCGCCCGCTACACGGCGCGGCTGTCCGGCGTGGATGAGCTGGCGGTGATGCTTCTCGACGTGCTCGGCGGCCTCGACGAACTCAAGATCTGCACCGCCTACACGATCGACGGCCGCCGCGTGGACCGGTTCCCGAGCCAGATCGACGACCTCAAAAACGCGGTGCCCGTCTACGAGTCACTCCCCGGCTGGCGGGAGGAACTGGGGTCGGTTCGGGGGTACGATGACCTTCCCGAAAATGCCCGCCGCTATGTCGCCCGGATCGGCGAACTGCTCGGGCGGCCCGTCTCGATCGTCTCGGTGGGGCCGGATCGCGAGCAGACGATCATGGTTCCCCATCCCGCCGGCCAGCAAGCATCATGGCGACGCCCCCCGCTCAGCACTCCGGCCGGCGCGTGACCACCGAGCAGGCATCCGCCGGAGCGGCCGGAGGCATGCCCCGGCACATCGCCATCATCATGGATGGCAACGGCCGCTGGGCGCAGCAGCAGGGGCTGCCCCGGATCGAGGGGCATCGGCGCGGCGTGACGAGCGTGCGCCGGATCACCGAGCACTGCGCCCGGATCGGCATCGAGCAGCTCACGCTCTACTGCCTGTCGAGCGAGAACTGGCGGCGGCCGGCGGCCGAACTGCAGTTCCTGATGCATCTCCTCGAGCAGTACGTGATCGAGGAGCGGTCGCTCCTGATGCGCGAGCGGATCCGGCTCTCGATGATCGGCCGTCGCGACGGCCTGCCCGCCTCGACGCTCGAGGAACTCGACCGGACGGTCGCCATGTGCGCGAAGAACGACCGGCTGCACCTCTGTCTGGCGATCAACTACGGCTCCCGCGCGGAGATCGTCGATGCCGCCCGCAGGCTGGCCCGCGAGGCCGCCGCCGGGCTCGTCCGGCCCGAAGCGATCGACGAGGAGATGCTGGCCTCGCGGCTCGACACCGCCGGAATGCCCGACCCCGACCTGCTCATCCGCACGGCCGGTGAGATGCGGATCAGCAACTTTCTGCTCTGGCAGATCAGTTACGCCGAACTGTGGGTGACCGACGTCGCGTGGCCCGATTTCGCGGAGGCCGACCTCGACGCGGCCATCCGCTCGTTCGCGGGCCGCGACCGGCGCTTCGGAGGGCTCTCCCCGTCGTGAAGGCCACAGCCCCACCTCCAAACGCCCCGGCGCCGCGCGGCCCCGTGCCAAACCCCTTCGTGTCGCGAGTCATCGTCGCCAGCCTCGTGGTCGCCGGGTTCGCCGGGCTGGCATGGGCCGATGCGAACGGCTTCGCGGGGGCGGCGCCGGCATGGTGGCTGTTGCCGATCGCGGTCGCGGTCGCGGTCGGCGGCGCGAGTGAGGCCATCCGCCTCCTTGCCGACCACGGCCTGCGGGTGCGCGGAACGCTCGTGCGGATGGCCACGGTCGGGATCGTCCTGGCGGCGGCGTTCGGCCCCCAGGCGTTCGCCGCGGATCGGCAGGCCGCCGAACCGGTCGCCTCCCTGGGGGTCGTGGCGGTGGCCTGCATGGCCGCGCTCGGCTGCCTGTTCGGGGCCGAGATCGTCGGCTATCGATCGGGCGACCGCGCGCTTGCGCGGATCGCGGCCGGCGCGCTGACGGCGCTCGGGCTCGGCCTGCCGCTCGCCTTCATCGTCGGCCTGCGGCTGCTCTGCGTGGAGAACATCGGCCCCGAGCAGCGGGGGCCCGCTCATCTCGGCATGCTGCCGCTGCTCAGCCTGATCGCGGTGGTGAAGGCGGGCGACATCGCGGCCTATCTCGTGGGATCGCTCGTCGGCAGGCATCGCATGGCCCCGACGTTGAGCCCCGGCAAGACCTGGGAGGGCGCGGCGGCTTCCCTGGCCGGCTCGCTGACGGCGGCCTGGATCGTGTTCGAGGGCTGCGGCTGGCAGACGGCGGCCCGGCCGTGGGGCGGCTGGCCCCTGTTCGGGCTCCTCGTCGGGATCGCGGGCCTGGCGGGCGATCTTGCGGAATCACTGGTCAAGCGGGAACTCGGCGCGAAGGACTCGGGTGGGTCGCTGGGCGGGCTCGGCGGTGTCCTCGACCTCGTCGATTCGCTCCTCCTGGCGGCGCCCGTCGCCTGGCTTCTCTGGGTCGCGGGATAGCCCCCGCCGTGCGGCGAAAAGCGGCCCGATTCCCGGCATTGGCTCCGGTTTCCGTAGCCGGCCGGCGGCCTGATGTATACTTCGGCACTGACAGGTCCTGGATCACCCTCGGCGTCGCGGCATGCGAGGCCGGCCAGGCAGCCCGTTCCCCCGAGACCGTCGGCGACACCAGTCGCCGCGGGCTTCGATGCCCCGCACCTCGATCGCGGTCGTCGATTCGAAGAGACTCGTCGCCATCTTCGGGCCGAGAGACCAGCACCTGCGCCGTATTCGCTCGGCCCTGGGCGTCGGCGTTTCCGCCCGGGACGACTCGATCCAAATCGAGGGAGAGGAGCCCGCGGTGCTGCGGGCGGCGGAGATCTTCGAGGCGCTCGACCGCATCGCCCGCGACCAGGGCGCGGTGGAAGCCGACGAGGTGACGCGGCTCCTGTCGCTGGCCACCGGCGAGCAGCCTGCGGCCCGTCACGAACCGATCGAGACGCAGCGGCCGGGTCGGCCCCTGGTGCCGAAAACCCCGGGGCAGGCCGCCTACGTGCAGGCGATCCGCGACCACGATGTCGTGCTCTGCACCGGCCCCGCCGGGAGCGGCAAGACGTATCTGGCGGTCGCGATGGCCGTGGCGTCCCTGCGGGCGGAGCAGGTGCGGAAGATCGTGCTCGTGCGGCCCGCCGTCGAGGCGGGCGAGAGCCTCGGGTATCTGCCGGGCGACCTGCAGGCGAAGATCAATCCCTACCTGCGGCCGCTGATGGACGCCATGCGGGAAATGATGGACTACGAGTTGCTCAAGCGGCTCACCGACCAGGACATCGTGGAGATGATCCCGCTCGCCTACATGCGCGGCCGCACGCTCAACAACGCCTTCATCATCCTCGACGAGGCGCAGAACACGACCGTCTCCCAGATGAAGATGTTCCTCACGCGGCTGGGGCACGGCTCGAAGATGGTGATCTCGGGAGACACCACGCAGATCGACCTCCCGGCGGACCGCACGAGCGGCCTGATCGACGCGATGCGGCGGCTCCATGACGTGCCGGGCTGCGGCCACGTGCAACTCGGCGGAGCCGACATCGTCCGCCACGCCCTGGTGCAACGGATCGTCGAGGCCTACGAGCGCTGAACCGCATGGCTGTCGCCCCTTCATCGTTTCGACGTCGCAGCCGGCGCGGTTCCTCCGTGGAGGGCCCGCACGGCTTTTGGGGCGGGCTCTGGGAGCGGGTCTCGCAGGCCGACGTGCTCGTCCGGCTGGCGGTCTGCCTGGCGGCGGCCGCGGCGCTGCTGCTGCTGCTGCGCGGCTGGACGGAGCCGTTCCCGTTCCGGGTCGGCAGCGTTCCGCCCCGGGGCGTGGTCGCGCGGGTTCCCTTCGAGAAGCCCGATCCCGACCGGACGCGGGCGGAGCAGGAACGCGCGGCCCGCAAGGTGTTCGTCGTCTACGCGCAGGACAAAGCGCCGATCGTCCGTCTCCGCGACGGCCTCAAGAACCGCATTGCCGAAATCGCCGCCGCCACCGACCTGGCTTCGGTCTCGCGACCGGCCTGGCTGGAGTTCGCGCCGGAGGCCCAGGCCGCCCTCGACAATCTCCCGGTCCCGCCGGCCGACAAGACCGGCGCGGAGCCGCCCATCGCCCCGGAGCCGCCCGAGGACGCGCCGCCGGAGCCGCGCGACGCGGCGGCCGAGAAGGACGATCCCGCCGAAGCGGCCAAGCGCACCCTGCTGGCGGAGGCGGAGCAGGCGTTTGAGCGGTTTCGAACCCGCGTGGACACGAAGGAGAAACTGCTCGACGTCGAGAAGGCGATCGATCGGGCGTTCGCCGAACTCGAGCAGAAGGGCGTGTTGGAGAACATCCAGCACGGCCTCGACGACGGCAGCCAGACGGAGATCGACGTCCATCCGCTGGGCGACGCCACCGACCTGTCGCGGGTGCAGGTGTTCGACGTGCAGATGCGGCAGGCGAAGGTCGCCCTCAACGACCGGATCGAGGAGGAACTGGGCGAAGGACCGTTCGCCGACCGGCTCTTCGCCTGGGCCGAACCGCGGCTCGCGGGATCGCTGGAGATCGACGGCGAATCGACCGACAAGGCGCGGCGCGAGGCGGTCGAGAAGACGCCGGAACAGTTCGTGGAATACAAGACCGACTCGCTGCTCGCCGACGCCGGCGTGCCCCTCTCGGCCGACGACGTCTCCCTCCTCCGTCGCGAGCACGAGGCGTTCACGCTCCAGCAGCCGGCCGCGCAGCGGGCATCACGGGCCCTGGCGATGCTCGGGTTCTTCCTGGCGATGTTCGCCCTCTCGGGCTTCTACATCCACCTCCACCACCGCGACATCCTCGACGACTACGGCCACATCGTCACGTTGCTGGTGATGTTCGTGGTGACGGTGCTGCTCTGCCTGCTCTCGGCGGGCGAGTCCTGGCAGGCCGAGGTGGTTCCGCTGCTGGTGTTCGCGATGACGGTCGCGATCGCCTTCGACGAGGATCTCGCCCTGCTGCTGGCGGCGGAGGTGGCGCTGGTGGTCGTGGTGGGCCTCGGCCGCGGCCTGGCCGACTACGTCACGCTGGCGGCGGCGGCCGCCGCCATGGTCTTCTGGATGGGGCGGATCCGCAGCCGCAGCAAGCTCATCTACGTGGGGCTCTGGGCCGGCGGGGTGGCGATCCTCACCTCCCTCGGCGCCAGCCTGCTGGAGGGGCGTTCGCTCCTCCTCGGCGACGGGACGATCGACTGGCCGCTGCTCTACGATGCCGGGCGGATCGGCGTCTGGACGCTGCTCGCCGGATTCCTGATGACCGGCCTGCTGCCCTTCATCGAACGCTGGTGCGGCGTGCTCACCGACCTGAGCCTGCTGGAGGTGGGCGACGTGGCCCACCCGCTGCTGCAGGAGCTCGTCCGCCGCGCCCCGGGCACCTACAACCACTCGATCAACGTGGCGAGCCTCGGCGAGGCGGCGGCCGACGCGATCGGGGCGCGGGGGCTGCTCGTGCGGGTCGGCGCCTACTTCCACGACGTCGGCAAGATGCTCAAGCCGACCTACTTCGTGGAGAACCAGGGGCAGGAAAACCGCCACGAGTCGCTGGTGCCGGCGATGAGCACGCTGATCATCATCGCGCACGTCAAGGAGGGGGTGGAGCTCGCCCGGCAATACAACCTGCCCCAGCCGATCATCGACCTGATCGCGGAGCACCACGGAACCACGCTCGTCGAGTATTTCTACCGGCGGGCGACGGAGCGGTCGCAGAGCGACCCCCACGGCGAGGACGTCGATGAACAGGCCTATCGGTATCCCGGACCGAAGCCGAGCACGCGCGAGTCGGCCGTGATGATGCTGACCGACGCCGTCGAAAGCGCCAGCCGCACGCTCACCGAGCCGACGCCGGCCCGGATCGCGAGCCTGGTGCACGACCTGGCGATGAAGCGGCTCCTCGACGGCCAGTTCGACGAGTGCGGGCTGACGCTCGAGGAACTGGGCATCGTCGAGCAGAGCCTCGTGAAGAGCCTGACGGCCGTCTACCATGGCCGCGTCAAATACCCCGACCAGAGGACGGCGTGAGGCGACGGCGCGGCGACCGCCGCCCGTCACCGCCGCGGTGTTTCGCGGTCCTCCAACCGCCGGCGTCGCTCGTGAAAGGTGCAGACCGTGGATGAGATCGTGATCGACGTCGTCGATCGGCAGCGGGCGGTCCGCGTGGCCGCGCCGTGGCTTCGCACCGTCGTCCGCAAGGCGCTCGCGCGGCAGGGCGTCGAGCAGGCCGAGATCGCGATCCTGCTGGTCGGCGACCGGCGGATCGCCGCGCTGCACGAGGAATGGCTCGGCGTGGCGGGCCCCACCGACGTGATCACGTTCGACCTCGCCGACGGCGAGCCGGGGCCCGGCCTGCGGGGTGACATCGTCGTGAGCACGGAGACCGCGCGGCGTGCCGCCCGCGAGCACGGCTGGCCCCCGCGGTACGAGGTGGCCTATTACGTGGTGCACGGGCTGCTGCACCTGGCCGGCTACGACGACCATGCGCCGGCCGACCGGCGGGCGATGCGGGCCCGGGAGCGGGTGTTGATGGCGGCGGCCGGGCTGCCCCGTCCCCCCCGGAATCGCGCCACGAAGGGAAGCCCATGAGCAGCCTCGAGTCGCTCGGTGTCGAATCGGCCGCGGTGCTGATCCTCGTGGCCGCCCTCGCGGCCGTGCAGGCCCGCGCCGTCCGCGGCGCGCAGCGGCAGCTCATCCAGGAGCTCTGCCGCCGGCGCGGCAGGCCGGAGCGCTACGAGGAGATCGTGGCCGCCAGCGAGACCATCGCCTTCATCGCCGCGTCGGTGGTCGTGCTCGCCGCCAGCGGGGCGACGCTCCTCGCGTTTCGCGGACTGATGGCGGCCGGGAGCGGTTCGCTCGCGCGGCAGGCGTCGGCCGTGACGGCCTGGATCGCCGTGGTCTGGGCGCTGCTCGTGGTGGTGCCGATGCTGCTCGTGCGCTATGCCGGCCCGTGGATCGTGGTGGCGACGTGGGTGATCTGGCGGCCGATCGTCGGCCTCATCGCGCCGGTCGTCGGCCTGCTCGGCCGAGCCGCCGCGGCGCTGGGGAGCGTCTTCAGCCAGCGCGGAGCGGAGCCCGCGGAGGACCGGCCGCGCGACGAGCTGCGGCTCGTGGTGGACGAGGCCCATCGCGAGGGGCGGCTCGAGGGGGCGGCCCGCGACATGATTCGCGGGGTGATCGGGCTCGACGAGGTCCGCGTCGCCGCCATCATGAAGCCGCGCACGCAGATGATCACGATCCCGGCATCGACGCCCTGGGAGGCGGCGGTGCGACTGGCCGCCGAAAGCGGCCACACGCGGCTCCCGGTCTGGGACCGGTCGCCGGACGACGTGGTGGGAATCCTCCACACCCGCGACGTGCTCTCGCGGATGGCGGCCGGCCTGAACGGCGCGGCCGAGCCGGCCGCCGCCGCGGCGGGGCCCGCGATCCGGCCGCTGCTCCGGCCCCCGTGGTTCGTGCCGGAGTCGATGAGCGTGCAGAAGTTGCTGCACGAATTCCAGCGCGGCAACACGCACATGGCGATCGTCACCGACGAGTTCGGCGGCGTGTCGGGCCTCGTGACGATCGAGGATGCGCTCGAGGAGATCGTCGGCGAGATCGCGGACGAACACGACGAGGAGTTCACCGACGGCATCCGGCTGCTGTCGCCGCGCGTTTGCGAGGCGGTCGCGGGCGTGCGGATCGAGACCGTCAACGACCGCCTCGGCACCGCGCTGCCGGTGGAAGCCGATTTCGACACGATCGGCGGGTTCGTCTTCCACGAGCTTGGCCGCGTGCCCGAGATCGGCGAGGCGATCGAGTCGCACGGGGTGCGGCTGGAGGTGCTCGCGACCACGCGGCGGCGGATCGACCTCGTGAGGCTCGAGAGACTCGACGGCCCCACCCCCGCTCCCTCCTCCGGCGGTTCGCGCGATGGCCGCTGAAAAGTCGCGGGCGATCGTGATCCGGACGACACCGTTCGGAGAAACCAGCAGCGTGGTGACGATCTTCTGCCGGGAATTCGGCAAGCTGCGGGCTCTGGCCAAGGGGGCGTGGCGGCCGAAGAGCGGGTTCGACGGCGGCCTTGACCTGCTTTCCACCTGTCAGGTACTCGTCCTCCGCAAATCCTCGGGCGGCCTCGACCTGCTCACCGAGGCCTGTCTGGAGAGCCGGTTTCGGGTCGGCGGCAGTTTCGCGGCATTCCTCGGCGGGATGCACCTCGCCGAACTGCTCGATGCCCTGACGGCGGACGCGGATCCCAACCCGGAATTGTTCGATGGCGTGCAAGCGACACTGCGGGAACTCTCCGGCTGCGGCACCGACGACAGCCGGATCGCGGCCCTGCTCCTGCACGCCGAGCTCGCGATGCTGCGGGCGGTCGGCCACGCGCCCTCCCTGTTCCGCTGCGCCGAGTGCCGCGGTTCGCTGCCGGGCGACACCCGCACGGCGTTCGGGATGCTCGATGGCGGGGCGCTGTGCGGCCGCTGCCGTGGCGGCAAGACCGCGGTCGTCTCGATCTCGCGCGACGGCATGGCGGCCCTGCGGCTGTTCGCCAACGCCCGCGATGCCTGGCGCGAGAGCGTCCTGCCCGCGGCCGTCGCGGGGGAGGTCCGTGCCGTCATGAACACCTATCTCGCCCACCTGCTCGGCAGGCCCCTGAAGGTGGCCCGCTGGCTTCAGCCGCAGCAGGCTCGACGCCGGTCCGGCTCCTGACCCCTTCCGCTCACCGCAACCGACGTCCTCATGCATACCACCATCCACAGCCGTCCGCATCCCCGTCCGGCCCGCCTCGTTGCGGCGCTCGTCGCGGCCTGCGGCCTCGCCGCCGCGGGCTGCGCGTCGATCAAGACGCCGACCTGGCCCTGGTCGAGCGACAAGGCGACCGAGGCGGAGCGGGCCCTCGACGGCAAACTCGGCCAGGATGGCGACTCCGAGGTCATCTCGTCGGAATTGGCGTCGTCCGACCAGGATCTGGGCTGGGACTATTTCCGGGGCGAGAACGTCAAGCGGCGGTGGAAGAAGCTGGTCGGCCGAGGCCCGAACGAGCCGATCGCCCGCAAGGCACTGGCCGAGGCCGACGCGCTCTTCCGCGACGGCAAATACGCCGACGCGACCGCCAAGTACAAGCAGGCGATCGATCGCTGGCCCGACTCGGCGATCGAGGAAGACGCCATGTGGCAGCTGGCGGAGTGCTGGTTCTTCACCGACCAGTATCCGAAGGCCGAGGACCAGTACGACGAGCTGGTCAAGAAATATGCCAACACGCGCTACCTCGACCGGATCGCGCAGCGGCAATTCGTCATCGCGCAATACTGGATCGCGCTCGACGAGAAGCACAACTACCTCACGATCTCCCCCAATCTCTTCGATCGCAGCCGCCCGCTCTTCGACACCCGCGGCCGCGCCCTGAAGGCCTACGACCACGTGCGGATCAACGATCCCCGCGGGCCGCTGGCGGACGACAGCGTGATGGCCCAGGCCAACGCCCACTTTCTCGACCGCCAATGGCTCGACGCCGACTACTTCTACGGCCTGCTGCGCAGCGAATACCCCGACAGCGACTTCCTGCTCCAGGCGCACCTGCTCGGGCTGCAGGCGAAGCTCCGGGCCTATCAGGGGCCGCTCTACGAGGGGGGCATCCTCGGGGAGGCGGAGATTCTCGCCGACCAGATCCTCGTGCAGTTTCCGGACCAGTTGAACTCGGAGGACCAGGACCGCGTGGACAAGACCCGCGCCGAGATCGCCGCCCAGCAGGCGCAGCGGCACTGGCAGCGGGCGGAGTTCTACGCGAAGGGGAAGCACTACTCGTCGGCCCGGATCTATTACGCCCTGATCGCCCGCGACTATCCGAAGACGATGCTCGCGCAGCAGGCGCGGGAGAAGTTCGAGGTGATCAAGGACCGGCCCGACGTGTCGGACGATCCCCTCCCGATGCTGACCCGCGTGCTGAATCCCGATTCGCTCAAGGAGGCCGAGCTCGACGCGATGGCCGAGGCGGACGCGATGATCGCCCGCGAGGACTCGTCGGGCATCGCCCCGCCCCTGCGCTGATCCCCTGGCCCCCGAGGCTCGTTGCATGGTCGCGCGATCCGCCCACGGCGCCTGCTGGATGATCGCGGTCGCGCTGCTCTGCGCGGGCTGTGCCGGCTACCGCTTCGGCAACAACACGCTCTACGCGCCCAACGTCCGCACGGTCTACGTGCCGGTCTTCCAGAGCGACAGCTTCCGCACCACGCCCGCCATCGACATCGGCGAGCGGCTCACCGAGGCGGTCTGCAAGGAGATCGAGAAGCGCACCCCCTTCAAGGTGGTCGGCAGCGCCGACGGCGCCGACAGCGTGCTCACGGGGCGGATCGTGGCCGATACGAAGCGGATGGTGGTGGAGAGCCCGACCGACCAGTCGCGGATGGTGGAGATGAACTACCAGACGCTGATCACCTGGGCCGACCGGGGCGGGGCCGTGATCGCCGCCGGCGAGGTGCCGCTGCCGGCCGCCACGGTCGATGTCGGCCAGTCGGCGGCGCTCGTTCCCGAGTTCGGCCGCTCGGTGGCGAGCACGCAGCAGGAGGCGATCATCAAGTTGGCCCAGCAGATCGTGGGCCTCATGGAGGAGCCCTGGTGAGCCCGCGCCGCTCCCCGCGGCGGCCATAGGCTCCTCGATCGTTCGCCGATCCCCTCGCCTCCAGCATGGTGCCGTCAGCCCCGGGTCGCTCCAGGGCATGAGGCTGGGTGGTAGGATCACGGCATGGAAGGCGTGCAGCTGCCGGCGATCTGGAGACTGAAGACGCGGGGGCTCGAACTGCCGCGACCGGGGGCGAACATCCGCCGGCCGCTCGTGATGGGAATCGTCAACGTCACGCCCGATAGTTTCTCCGACGGCGGACGACACGCCGGAATCGAGGCGGCGGTCGCCCACGGGCTCCGCCTCGTGGGCGATGGCGCCGACCTGCTCGACGTGGGCGGCGAGAGCACCCGGCCGTTTTCGACGGCCGTCGAGGCCGAGGAGGAGTGGCGCCGGGTGGGCGAGGTCGTCCGGCAACTCGTCCGCCGGGCCGGAGTGCCGGTCTCGATCGACACCTCGAAGGCGTCGGTCGCGGCCCGAGCGCTCGAATGCGGCGCCGAGATCATCAACGACGTGACCGGCCTCGAAGGCGACCCGGCGATGGTCCGCGTCGCCGTCGAGTCGGGCGCGGCGGTCTGCGCGATGCACATGCAGGGCACGCCGCAGACGATGCAGGTCGATCCGCGCTACGAGGATGTCGTGGCCGACGTCCACCGCTACCTGCGGCGCCGCCGCGATGCCCTGCTGGCCGCCGGCATCCCCCAGGACCGAATCTGTCTCGATCCCGGGATCGGATTTGGCAAGACGCACGGCCACAACCGGAGCTTGATGGCCGCCGCCGGCCGCTTCCTCGACCTCGGCGTGCCGATCCTCGTCGGCCACTCCCGCAAGGGCTTCGTCGGCAAGACGATCGAGCAGGCCCTCGGCCGACCCGCCTCCGAGGTCGAGCGCGACGCCGGCACGGCCGGGGCTGCCTGCGGGCTCGCCGCCGCCGGCATCCAGATCGTCCGCGTGCACGCCGTGGGCATGGTGCGGGCGGCGCTCGCGCTCTTTCCACCGTGCGACGGCGACCGAGGGCCGATACACTGCAACACGACCGACTGCTCCCCCTCTCCGGACGCTCCATGACCACGATCGACGCCCCCGCCGCGGGCACGCAGTCTCCCCTTCGCGGCCACTGTCGCGGCATCGCCGAACGGTCGCGCCGGGCGGCGATCGACCTGGCCGGCGTGCCGGGCGACCGCAAGGCGGCCTGCCTCAAGGCGGCGGCCGATCAGATCCGCGCGGACCAGGAGGCGATCCTCGCGGCCAACAGGCTCGACGTCGCCGCGGCCCCGGGCTTCGGCCTGACCGCCGCGGCCATCGACCGGCTGCTGCTCGACCCGAAGCGGGTCGAGGCGATCGCGGCGGGCGTCGAGGCGGTCGCCGCGCTCCCCGATCCGGTGGGCGAAGTGATCGAGGAGAGCAGGCGGCCCAACGGCCTCGTCGTGCGGAAGGTGCGCGTGCCGCTCGGCGTGGTCTTCTTCATCTATGAGTCGCGGCCCAACGTGACGGCCGACGCGGCGGCGGTCGCCCTCGCCGCGGGCAACGCGATCATCCTGCGCGGCGGCAAGGAGGCGGCCCATTCCAGCCGCTGCATCGTCGAGAGCATGCGGCGGGCGATCGCCGCCGCGGGGCTGCAGGCCGACTGCGTGCAACTGGTGGACACGGCCGACCGCGAAGCCGTCGGCGAGTTCCTGCAGATGGACGACCTCATCGACATCGCCATCCCGCGCGGCGGCGAGTCCCTGATCCGCCGCGTCTGCTCCGAGGCCCGGATGCCGGTGCTCAAGCACTTCTCCGGCAACTGCCACGTCTACGTCGATCGTGCGGCCGACCTCGACATGGCCGAGGCGATCACCGTGAATGCCAAGTGCCAGCGGATGGGCGTCTGCAACGCCGCCGAGTCGCTGCTGGTCCATGCCGACGTCGCGAGCCGGTTCCTGCCGCGGATCGCCGCCGCGCTCGCCGCCCACCAGGTGGAGATCGTGGGCGATGCCGCCACGCGCCGGCTCGTGCCCGCGGCGGGCGTCGCCAGCGAGGCCGACTTCGCCACGGAGTTTCTCGGGCCCAAGATCTCGGTGGCGGTCGTCGATTCGCTCGACGCCGCCATCGACCACGTCAACCGCTTCGGTTCGCGGCACACCGACTCGATCGTGACGGCCGACCGCGCGGCCGCGGACCGGTTCGTCTCCAGGGTCGATACGGCCGTGGCCGTGGTCAACGCCAGCACGCGGTTCAACGATGGCGGCGAACTCGGACTGGGCGCCGAGATCGGGATCTCGACCGACAAACTCCACGCCCGCGGGCCGTGCGGCACCCGCGAACTCACGACCTACAAGTATGTCGTCACCGGCACCGGGCAGGTGCGGACATGACGCCGCGGGGCCGCCCCGGCGCCGGACGTTCGCTCCGGCCTTCCGGCCATCGCCGTCTCTTCTCCCTCCTCATCCTGGGTGGAATCCTCTTCATGCCGACCGCCGCCTCCGCCGCCCAGCCGAGTGACCCCGATGATCCCCATCTCTGGCTGGAGGAGGTGGCGGGGGAGAAGCCGCTCGCGTGGGTGCGGGAACGCAACGCCCGGTGCGTGGCCGCCCTCGCGGGATCGGACGACTTCACGAAACTGGAGCAGCGGATCCTCTCGATCCTCGACTCCAGGGAGAAGATCCCGTTCGTCACGAAGATCGGCGACCGCTACTACAACTTCTGGCGGGACGCGCAGAACCCGAAGGGCCTGTGGCGGCGGACCACGCTCGCGGAATACCGCAAGCCGGAACCGGCGTGGGAAACGGTGCTCGACATCGACGCCCTCGCCAAGGCGGAGGGGGAGAACTGGGTCTGGCACGGAGCCACGGTGCTCGAGCCGGAGGACCGGGCGTGCCTCGTGTCGCTGTCGCGGGGCGGGGCCGATGCCGACGTCGTCCGCGAGTTCGACCTCGAGGCGAAGGCGTTCGTCGCCGGCGGCTTCGCGTTGCCGGAGGCGAAGAGCAGCGTCGCCTGGCGCGGCCCCGATTCGCTCTTCGTGGCCACCGACTTCGGGCCGGGATCGCTGACGAACTCGGGCTACCCGCGGACGGTCCGCGAGTGGGCCCGCGGCACCGACCTGGCCGCCGCGCCGGTCGTCTACGAGGGTCGGCCGGAGGACATGGCGGTCGGGGCGTCGCGCGACCTCACGCCCGGCTTCGAGCGGGACTTCGTCTCGCGGCAGATCACGTTCTGGACGAACGAGCTCTTCCTGCGGCGCGACGGGAAGCTCGTGAAGATCGAGAAGCCCGACGACGCCAATGCCCGGGCCCATCGCGAGTGGCTGCTCGTCGAGCTGCGGTCGCCCTGGACGGTCGGCGGCCGCACCCATCCGGCCGGGGCGCTGCTCGCGGCCGACTTCGAGAAGTTCCTGGCCGGCGACCGCGCGTTCCACGTGCTCTTCGAGCCCGGGCCACGGACGTCGCTAGTCGCCTTCGCGGGCACGCGAAACCGGCTCCTGCTCACGACGCTCGACAACGTCCGCAGCCGGATCGAGGTGCTTTCGTTCGCCGACGGCACGTGGCGGCGGGAGTCGCTGCCCGGCGTGCCGGAGGCGGGCACGGCGAGCGTCTCGCCCGTGGACGACATCGAGTCGGACGACTACGTGCTGATCACGTCGAGCCCCGTGACGCCCTCCACGCTCGCGTTCGGCACGGCCGGCGACGGCCGCGCGCCCGAGCGGCTCAAGGCGTCGCCCACGTTCTTCGACGCCGCGGCCGTGCGGGTGGAGCAGCACGAGGCCGTCTCGAAGGACGGCACCCGGATCCCCTACTTCCAGATCGGGCCGGCGGCCCCGCCGGCCGACGGCTCCACGCCCACCCTGCTCTACGGCTACGGCGGCTTCGAGATCCCGCTCGTGCCCGGCTACGACCCAGTCGCGGGGGCCGCCTGGCTGGAGAAGGGCCGCATGCTCGTGATCGCCAACATCCGCGGCGGCGGCGAGTTCGGCCCGGCCTGGCACCAGGGGGCCCTCAAGGAGAAGCGGCACCGTGCCTACGAGGACTTCATCGCCGTCGCCGAGGACCTGATCCGCCGCGGCGTGACCACGACCCCGCACCTCGGCATCAAGGGGGGCAGCAACGGCGGCCTGCTCGTGGGCAACATGTACGCGATGCGGCCCGATCTCTTCGGCGCGGTCGTCTGCCAGGTGCCGCTGCTCGACATGCGGCGGTTCAACAAGCTGCTCGCCGGCGCGAGCTGGATGGGCGAGTACGGCGACCCCGACAAGCCGGAGGAGTGGGCCTTCATCCGCGGCTTTTCGCCCTACCACAACGTCTCGGCGGACCGCGCCTACCCGCCGATGCTGATCACGACGAGCACCCGCGACGACCGCGTCCACCCCGCCCACGCCCGCAAGATGACGGCCCTGCTCGAGGAGCTCGGCAAGGAGATCCTCTCCTACGAGAACATCGAGGGGGGCCATGGCGGCGCCGCCGACAACAAGCAGCGGGCCTTCATGGACGCGCTCGGCTGGACGTTCCTCGAACGGAAGCTCGGCCGGTAGCCTCACGCCGACTCGCGCGGCGCCAGCAAGGCCCGCGGCACGCCGATGTCGAGCACGTGCACCGCGCCGGTGTGTTCCGCGGCCCCGGGCTGATCGAAGCCGACCTTGCGGGCCACGAACGTGCCGGTGACGTCGGCTCTCACGCAGGGGCCGAGCGGCCGCCCCGTGTCGCAGTCGAGTCCCGAGGGGAGATCGACGGCAAACACCCGCGCCCCGCCGGCCCGGGCGGCATTGATCGCCTCGATGGCCACGGCGATCGCCCCCCGGGCGGGCCCCGCGGCGCCGGTGCCGAGCAGGGCATCGACGATCCACGGTGCCCCGGCGAGCGCCCGTTCCCAGGCGGCCCGGTCGGCGGTGTCCAGGCGAACGATCGGCAGGCCCGACGTCACGGCGACGCGGTGATTCACGGCGGCGTCGCCGCCGTACGACGCGGGGTCGCAGGCGACCAGCAGCCGGACCGCATGGCCGGCGTTGGCGAGATGGCGGGCCATCACGAATCCATCGCCGGCATTGTTGCCCTTGCCGCAGACGATGGCGATCGCCCCGGCCGGGGCCAGGTCGTGCAGGAGCGCCGCCCCGCTCCGCCCGGCGTTCTCCATGAGGACGATCCCCGGCAGGCCGAATTCCTCGGCGGCCCGTCGATCGACGTCCCGCACCTCGTCGCGCGTCAGCGGCCTCATGGCCCACTCCCCGCCGCGCCGCCGCGGCTACGGCAGCGGTCGCTGCAGTATCGAACCCGATCCCAGCACCGCTCCCACTTCTTGCGCCAGGAAAACGGCCGCCCGCAGGCGGCACACGTCTTCGCGGGCAACGTCAGGCGGTTCCGGTGGCGGCCCATGCGGCAGGCTCCGGAATTCGGCCGGGAGGAGAGGGGGGCGCGGCGATCGCCCGGATCGCCTCCACGAGCATCACGGCCGCGAGGGCCAGGAGCACGAGCCCTGCCCAGGGCACCGGATCGGCCGGCAGCGCGAACCCCGCTGGCCCGCGGAACTTCGGCAGCGTCATCGCGGCGAGCGCCCAGGTGCTCATCGTGTACATGAACGCGGTGGGCAGGCCCGTCACGAGCCAGACCCAGGCCGCCCGCCGCGTCCGCCAGAGCCAGACCGTCACGCCCAGGAGCGTGAGGGCCGCGAGGAGTTGATTGCTCGCCCCGAACAGGCTCCAGAACGTCTTCCAGACGGGCACGGCATTGCCGGCCGAGTCGAGTTGCGGTCGCAGCAGAAACAGCATCGGCACGCCCGCCGTGAGCACCGTGCCGAGCCAGGCGCCGGCGCGGCCCGAGAGGCCCGTCAACTCCTGGACGATGTAGCGGCCCAGCCGCGTGCAGACGTCGAGCGTGTCGTAGACGAACGTCGTGAACGCGGTGAGCGCGAACGACACGCCGATCGCCGTGGGCACGCCCAGGATCTCGAGGAACCGGCCGAGGCCGAGGGCGTAGATGAAGTTGGGGGGCTGTTTGGCCCGCGCGTCGTCGGCGGCGAGCACCATCACGCAGCACAGGCTGACGACGGCGACCATCGCCTCGAGGAGCATCGTGCCGTAGCCGATCGGCCGCGCGTCGGTCTCGCGGCGGAGCTGTTTGCTCGTCGTGCCGGAGGCGATGAGCGAGTGAAACCCGGAGCAGGCCCCGCAGGTGATCGTGATGAAGAGCATGGGGATCAGGCTCCCCGTCTTCTCCGTCTGCCAGGCCGTGAAGGCGGGATAGCGAACGACCGCGTCGCCGGCCACGAGGCCGTCGCTCAGCACGAGGCCGACCGCCGCCCCGGCCAGCGCCACGTAGAGAAAGCAGCCACCGAGGTGGCCGCGCGGCTGCAGGAGCATCCACATCGGCACCATCGCGGCCCCGATGCAGTAGACGAGCAGGGCCACCCCCCAGATCTTCTGGGCCGTGAGGTCGCTCGTGCCGAGCGTTTGACCGAGGTCGAAGGGGAACTTCTGTCCGCCCCAGATCGCCGCGCCCACCAGCGGCAGGAACACGGCCGTGGCCAGCCAGAGCGGCATCTTCAGGTATCGCAGGCAGAAGCCCATCACGACCGGCAGCACGAGATAGAGCAGGCTCGACGTGGCGATGCCGCCGCCCGACACGGTGTCGCCGTCTTCCAGCGTCTGCCGGCCGATGAAGCTCGAGGCGGTGATGTCGGTGAAGGCCACGATGATGTAGACCAGCGCGATCCAGACGAAGACCAGGAAGAGCACGTAGCTGCGGCGGCTCATGTGGTCGCGGACCACCTCGGCGATCGATCGGGCCCGGTGTCGAACGGAAGCCACGAGGGCGGTGAAGTCGTGCACGCCGCCGATGAAGATGCTCCCGACGAGGATCCAGAGCAGGGCGGGCAGCCAGCCGAAGGCCACGCCGGCGAGGATCGGCCCCACGATCGGCCCCGCCGCCGCGATCGCCGAGAAGTGCTGCCCCAGGAGGAGCTGCGGCGGAATCGGCTCGTAGTCGATGTCATCGCGGAGGGTGACCGCGGGCGTGGGAGCCGCGGGGTCGAGCCTGAAGAGCCGGGCCAGCAGGCGGCCGTAGAGCACGTAGGCGGCGGCCAGCACGGCGGCGCTGGGAAGGAGAATGAGGAGCAGGCTCATGGAACGTCCGGAAACGGGGGTTTGCCGGGGACGGGTTTCCCACCGCGTCGCCAGCGTGTACATCATGCCTGTTTCCCGGGGCTCCGTCGATCCGGACGGCCGGCCCGGGCCACTGCCCCGAGAGCCACGCACGGAGTCGCGACCATGTCCTCGTCCAAGCTCGAAAACCTCGTCATCATCGGCAGCGGACCGGCTGGCTGGTCGGCCGCCACCTACGCGGCCCGGGCCCAGCTCCAACCGCTCGTCTACGAAGGGGCGATCAGCGAGAAGAACCGGATGGCGGGCACGCTCCCGCTCGGCCAGCTCGCCCTGACGAGCGAGGTGGAAAACTACGCGGGCTTCCCGCACGGCAACCTCGGCGGCTTCCTCGACTCCGCCCTGCCGCAGGAACGACGGATGATGATGGCCCCGCACGAGGGCAAGGGCGTCACGGGCCCCGAGCTGATGGAGCTCATGCGGCAGCAGGCCCTCAACTTCGGCACGCGCATCGTCACCGACGACATCCTCAAGGTCGATTTCTCGAAGCGACCCTTCACGCTCTATCCGGCCGAGGGGGGCGTGGTGGAGGCGACGTGCGTGATCGTGGCCACCGGCGCGAGCGCGAACTGGCTCGGGCTGCCGAGCGAGGAGATGTTCAAGAACCGGGGCGTGAGCGCCTGTGCCGTCTGCGACGGCGCCCTGCCGCGGTTTCGCAACAAGGGGCTCGTGGTCGTGGGGGGCGGCGACTCGGCCGTCGAGGAGGCGACCTACCTCTCCAAGTTCGCCAGCACCGTCCACCTCGTCCATCGCCGCGACGCGCTGCGGGCCTCGAAAATCATGGCCCAGCGGGCCTTTGACAACCCCAAGATCAAGATCCACTTCAACACCGGCCTCGCCGAGGTGCTCGGCGACGACCAGCACGGGGTGACGGGCGTCCGTCTCGCGAGCACGGTCGATCCCGCGCAGGAGACGACGCTCGACGTGGCGGGCGTGTTCCTCGCCATCGGCCACACGCCCAACACGGCCTTCCTCGACGGGCAGCTCGAGCTCACGCCCAAGAAATACCTCGTGTGGAAGAGGCACTTCCGCACGGAGACGAGCGTGGAGGGTGTGTTTGCGGCGGGCGACGTGGCCGACGACTACTATCGGCAGGCGATCTCGGCGGCCGGCACCGGCTGCATGTCGGCCCTCGACGCGGAGCGGTGGCTCGCGCACCACGCCTGAGCGGTCCCGCGGGGGCCAGGGATGGAGCCATCACTCGCGCCGACGCATCCCTCCGGGCCTGCGACGGCTTCCAGCAGGCTCGCCGTTACCGACGAGCCTGCATCTCGCGCAACCCCTCGCCGCCGCCGAAGCGGCGGCCACGGTCGCCGGGACGTGCGACCGAACGCCGTCCGGGGCACCCTTGGCGTGACCCGCGACGGCGCACGCCCGCGGGGGCCATGGATGGCCCCGCGGGCGTACAATCAGAATCCGACGTAGGTCACGCAGATGTCGCCGCACTTCCGGAAGCGGACGATCACGCTGCAGCCACAGGCGTAGTCATACCGCACCTGGCCGCAGCCCAGGAGCGTGCACCGCGAGGTCTCGCAGGGGCAACCCTGGCAGCAGGCCGGCAGGCAGACCGGCACGGCCACGGCCTGACAGGTCTCGGGGCTGACCGGGCTGAGGACCGTCTCGTAGGTCGGCTCGACGCAGCAGCCCGCCCCGTGCTTGTGCCGGTGGGCGTGCTTGTGGCGGTACTTGATGCAGGGGTTCGTCGGGCAGACGGTCTCGGCGCCGCAGCCCGGCTCGAAGCCGCACGAGGGCTCGATGAACGGGGCGGGCTCGAAGGCGGAACAGCCCGGCTCGACGGCCGCACAGCCGGGTTCGAGGCGGTGACGGTGACCGAAGCCGGCGTCGGCGGTGCCGCCGACCGCAACGACGAGGGCGGCCGCGAGGCCGCAGGCGAACGAACGGGCAATCGTGGACATGGAGAGAACCTCCCAGGGGCGGGGATGGCAGAGTCTGGGGACCGCCGAGGCGGGCCCGGCGGCGAAACCGGGATGCAGCCGCGGCTTCAGTCAAAACTCTGGCACACGGGAGCCGATTGTCAAAAACGCGTTGAAAACGCGATCCCGGGGCACGTTCCCCGGGGGCCAACACCCGCCGGCCGCCCGGCGGTCACGCCATCATGCGGCGGAATCGCTCGAAGAGGTAGGCGGAGTCGTGCGGACCGGAGGCTGCCTCCGGGTGGTACTGCACGCTCGCGGCATTCGCCGTCTTGTGGCGCAATCCCTCGATCGTGCCGTCGTTGAGATTGCGGTGCGTCACTTCCAGTTCCGGCGGCAGCGTCGCCTCGTCCACCGCGAAACCATGATTCTGGGACGTGATCTCCACGGCGCCGGTGTCGAGATCCATCACGGGCTGGTTCGCGCCGCGATGGCCGAACTTGAGCTTGAACGTCTTCGCGCCGCAGGCGAGTGCCAGCAACTGGTGGCCGAGGCAGATGCCGAACATCGGCACCTTGCCGACGAGGTCGCGGACCGTGGTCACGCAGTAGTCGAGCACCTCGGGATCGCCAGGGCCATTCGAGAGAAACACGCCGTCCGGCGCGTGGGCGAGCACCTCGGCGGCGGTCGCCTTGCCCGGCAGCACGGTCACGCGGCAGCCCGCGCTCACGAGATGCCTCGCGATGTTCCATTTCATGCCGTAATCGAGTGCGACCACGTGCTTGGCCCCGGCGATCGGGACGTGCCGCTCGGGCATCGTGCCCCCCTCGGACGGCTGCAGCAACGGCGTGGCCCACTCGTCGAGCGGCTCGACCCACTCCGAGGCGCGCTCGGGCATCACCTCGCGGACGAGGTCGCGGCCCACGAGCGCCGGGGCCGCCTTCGCCATCGCCACGAGCTTCGCCCCGTCGAGCACCTCGCTCGAGAGCACGCCCGTCATCGCGCCGCGGATCCGCAGCCGGCGGACGAGCGCCCGCGTGTCGATGCCGGCGATGCCCACCACGCCCGCCAGCGCGAGGTAGTGGCCGAGGGTGTCGGTGGCGGTGAAGTTGCTCGCGACCCGGCTCGCCTCCCGGACGACGAAGCCCGACATCTGGAGCTTGCCGCTCTCGACGTCGTCCCTGTTGACGCCATAGTTGCCGATCTGCGGCGCGGTCATCGTGAGGATCTGGCCGCGGTAGCTGGGGTCGGTCAGGATTTCCTGATAGCCGGTCATCGAGGTGTTGAAACAGACCTCTCCCGAGACGGTGCCACCCGCCCCGAAGGACTCGCCGTAAAAGACCGTTCCATCCTCGAGTGCCAGCGCCGCACGTGCCACGACCAAACTCCTTCCGCTGCAGGCTCGGTCCAACCGCCGCCTGAAATCGTAGCCAAAAACCCGGGCCCCGGAAGGACGGCCCCCGGCGCTCGCTCGGCGGCCGCGTCGGCGCCGCGGGCGGTCACGGCGTCGGAGTCGCCGTCACCAGCACGTCCTGCGGATCCTCGACGACCACGAGCCCGCGAAAGCGGACCTCCTGCGGCACCGTGTTGGAGTGGAGTTGCAGGCCGATCGGGCCGCTCGCGCAGAGTTCCGGCTTGGGATCGGTCCAGTCCATCACCTCCTTGCCGTTCACCGCGAACCGGATCCGGTTCCCGATGGCCAGGATCTCGAGTTGGTTCCAGTCGTGCGGCCTGCAGGCGGCCTTGCTCCTGCCCTGCTGGTCGCCGCACACACCTTCGCGGCGGAAGAGGTCGAACACGCCGTAGTCCGTCGGAAACATCACGAGGTGGCCCTGGTAGCTCGACGCCTCGCCGTCCTTCTCGAACTTCCTGCCCCAGATCGCGACGCCCGTGTGCATCTCCGACTCCGCCAGCTTCCCCTCGCAGAGCAGGCGAAAGTTGCGGTAGGGCTTCTTCGTGAGCAGGTAGGTGCTCGCCTGCGGGGCGTTGGCGGCGGTGTTCTTCCCCACGATCTCGCCGTTGTCGATCGACCAATACGGATCGATCCGTCCCTCCCAGCCCTCGAAATCCCTGCCGTTGAAGAGCCGCGTGGACCGGCCGCGTTCCGCCTCGGGCAGCGTGACCGTCGCGGCCCAGCCGCTCGCCGCCGCCGCCTCCCCGGGGGCGAGCGCCAGCCCCGCCGCGGGCGTGCCGTCATCCTGCAACTTGCCCGCCGCCCAGAGCGTGCCCCGGGTGACGAGGTCGAGGAACGCCGGCAGTTCGACCGTCTCGTTGTAGTGGCCGATCGTCGTGCCGAAGACGCGGGCCTTCTCGTACTGGTTGACCCAGATCACCGACTGCATCGCCTGCCGCTCCACGCTCATCCCCTCCGCCAGGGACGTCGCGGTCGGCCAGAGTTTGTCGATGAAGTAGAGCTCGTCCTTCGGGAGCTGCCATTCCTTCGGCAGGCCGCGGACGACCGGATGCTCGGCGACCACCTTGGCCGTGTAGGCGTAGTGCTTGTCGTGCTTGAGCGACGTGACGCCGCACAGCTTCCGCCAGTCGTCGTGCGCCACCTTCCGAAAGGTGTGCATCGCGCAGTGCATCATCACGGCCGGCGTGCCCTTCGCGTGCTCGGCGACGATGCTGCTGACGAACGCGGGATCCTGCTGATCGCCCCAGCATTCGTTGTGGAAGACCACGTCGTAGCCCTTCGACCAGTCGGGCTTCGTGTAGATCGAAACTTTGTGATCCTTGCTGTCGCCCCCTTCGTGGACGACCGTCACCTTGATCCGGGCCCGCGATTCGAGCCCCTTTGAGATGATCGCCTTCTGCGCCTCGTAGTCGTGGCAGCAGCCGCCGGTCACGTAGAGCACCTGCAGCGGCTTCGCCGCCTCCTCCGCGAACGCGCCGCCGGCCACCATCGCCGCCGCGAGGCACAGGAACGATCGAAACGCCCGCATGGCAATCTCCTCCTGGGGTTGTCCGCAGAGAGTACCACACCGCCGCGGCCGCCCGCACGGCTCCCGCTCGTGGCAACCGGCGGGCGGGATCAGGGCCCGAGCATCCGGGCGATCCGTCTGCCGGGCGAGGTCATCGCCAGGTCCGCCAACTGCCGCGGAGCGACCCAGCGGCGGTTCGCCGTCGCCCGCCCCGCCCGGGCGGCCGTGCACGCGACCACGTCGAGCGCGATCTTGTGGTTCGTGACCGTGTGCGCGATCGCGCCGAGCCGTTCCGGCGCGCCGCAGGCGAGGCCGCCGAGCAGGTCCGACGTCGCGATCGCCCGCCGCGCCCCCGCGGCAGCGCCCGGCACCCGCGGAAAGTCCCAGAGGCCCGCCCACCACTCGCCCGCGGACCGCTGCACCACGAGCACGCGGGCTCCGCGCCGCACCACGACCGCCGTTTCGCGGATCGACCGCACCGCCTTCCGCGGCGGCTTCGCCGGAATCCGGTTCACCGCGCCGAGCCGCCGGGCCGCGCACTGCTCCGCCAGCGGACAGGCCGTGCACCGCGGACGGTCGGGCGTGCAGACCAGCGCGCCCAGGTCCATGAGCGCCTGGTTGAATCGCCCCGGATGCCGGCGGGGCACGAGGCGGGCGGCGATCTCCCAGATCGGGTCGTCGCCCGCCGCGCCGCCGAGCGGCCGGGCATGCGCGACCAATCGCGCGATCACGCGGCGCGAGTTGGCCTCCACGATCGGCGCCGGCACGTCGAACGCGATCGACGCGATCGCTCCGGCCGTATACCGCCCGATCCCCGGCAGGCCGCGCAGCTCCGCGACCGTCCGCGGAAACTCGCCGCCATGTTCGTCCACGATCCGCTTGGCGGCCGCGTGCAACTGACGCGCACGGCGATAGTAGCCCAGCCCCTCCCAGAGCCGCAGCACGTCGTGCTCGGCGCCGGCCGCGAGCGACGCGACCGTGGGAAACCGTTCGAGGAACCGCGCGTAGAACTCCCTCACTCGCTCCACCTGCGTCTGCTGGAGCATCACCTCGCTCACCCAGACGCGGTAGGGATCGGACGAGCGGCGCCAGGGAAGGTCGCGCTTCGCGCGGGCGTACCACGCCACGAGCAGTCGCGCCACCGCCGCGGCCTCGGACCGGGCGGCCGGCGAGCGGCTGCCCGACGCATGCTTCGCCGCGACCGTCATTCCAGCCCCTTGCAAACTGGTTTTCCGTCGGTTCCAACCATGTGGAGCGGCGTTCTCCGTGAATCCTGCCCGGCCGCACGCGGCCGGATCCAATCGTGTCCCGTCGGCTCGGATGCGTGCCGCCCGACGGTCGGCTCCGGGCACGGCCAGTGTAGAGGAATCCTGCCGGCATGACGTCCGACGACGAACCCCGCGAGCCCGGCCCGGCGTCGGGCCGACCCCGCCGCGGCAAGGGACCGGCACGGCGCGGTCGCGAGGTGATCACCGTGGCCCGGCGCGACACGCCCGCGGGCGACGCCTGGGAGATCGTCCAGCCGCGGTGCGCCCGCAAGCGACGCGAAGACATCGAAGAGGTCGAGGCGATGGTCGAGGCCGGCGAGACCGAGATCGCCCGCGATGAACTGGTCTGGCTCCTCTCCGAATGCCCCGACTTTCTCGAAGGCCACGTGCAACTCGGCCTGATCGCCCTGGAAGAGGATGACCCGAAACTCGCCCGCGGCCATTTCGGCCGGGCCTACGAGCTCTGCCTCCGCGTGCTCGACGCGGCGGGCAGCCCCCGGCCGCTGCCCTATGCGCTACCGGGCAACAAGCCCTTCCACGAGGCGGCCAAGGGGCTCGTGCACTGCCTGCTGGAAACGGGCCGCAAGCCCATGGCGAAGGACGTCTGCCGCCGCATGGCCCCCTTCGATCCGACCGACCCGCTCGGCATCGCACGGCTCGCCGATCGGCCGTGACGCCGGGGGCCGTCGATGGCGTATCATCAGCGGCGTCGGTCCGCCCTGTCTCCCATCCCGTCGTCCCCCGCGGTGCCATGCACGACGCACGTTCATCAACCGGCTCGCCGCCACCGCGGTTCATCGCGCTCGACGGCATCGACGGCGCGGGCAAGTCGTCGCAGATGCAGGCGCTGGTCGCCTGGCTGCGGGCGCGGGGACGCTCCGTCACCACCTGCCGCGACCCTGGATCGACGCCGGTCGGCGACGCGATCCGCGCGATCCTGCTCGACCGTCACGATCTCCACCTCGCCGCCACGTCCGAGATGCTCCTCTACATGGCGGCCCGGGCCCAGCTCGTGGCCGAGGTGATCGCACCGGCCCTCGCCCGCGGCGAGTGGGTCGTGTCGGACCGCTACCTGCTGGCCAACATCGTCTATCAGGGACACGCGGGGGGCCTCGACCCCGACGTGATCCGCAGCGTGGGAGCCGTCGCCACCGGCGGCGTGATGCCCGATCTCGTCCTCGTGCTCGACGTCGATCTCGAGACGGCGGCCCGCCGCCTCGCCCGTCCGCTCGACAAGTTGGAGAATCGCGGCGACGACTACCGCCGCCGCCTGCGGGCCGGCTATCGGGCCGAGATGGAACGCAGCCCGGAGCGAGTCCAGGTCGTCGATGCGACGGGCAGCGTCGAGGCGGTGGCCGCGTCCATCCAGGCGGCGCTGGCCGCCCGGTTTCCCGAACTGGGGTGATCCGGCATGGCGTGGCAGGGCATCGAAGGGCACGACGCGGTGGTGGAACGGTTCGTGACCGCGCAGGCGCGGGGCCGGATCGCCGGCTCGTATCTCTTCATCGGCCCGCCCGGCGTGGGGAAGGGGACGTTCGCGCGGGCCCTGGCGAAGTCGCTGCTCTGCTCGGCGCCGCGGCCGGGGCTCGTGGCCTGCGATGCGTGCGCGTCGTGCGTGCAGGCCCAGGCCGGCACCCATCCCGACATCGACGTGGTCGAGAAGCCGGCCGACCGGGCCACGATTCCACTCGAGGCGTTCATCGGCGACCAGGAGCATCGCATGCGCGAGGGGCTCGTCTGGCGGCTCCTCCTGCGGCCCGCGCTCGGAGGCCGGAAGGCGGCGATCATCCTCGACGCCGACCACCTCTCGGAGGAGGCGGCCAATTGCCTGCTCAAAACGCTGGAGGAGCCGCCCGAGGGAGCGGTCCTCATCCTCGTCGGCACGTCGCTCGAGCGACAACTGCCCACGATCCGCTCGCGATGCCAGATCGTCCGCTTCGGGCCGCTGTCGGCAGAGACCGTCTTCACGGCGATCGGCAACGAATCGCGCGCGGCCGGCGCGGCCGTGGATGAGGCCGCACTGCGGGCGTGCGCCGTGGCGGCGGGGGGCAGCCTCGATCGGGCGCGGATGCTGCTCGATCCGGCGTTGGCCGAATACCGGGGCCGACTGCTCGCGGCGCTCGGACGGCGGCCGCTGCGGGGCGTTGAACTGGCCCGCGACACGATCGCGTTGGTGGAGGCCGCCGGCAAGGAGGCGCCCGCGCGGCGGGCACGACTCAGGGTCGTGCTCGAAACGGCAGTGGAGTTCTACCGTGCCGCCCTGCGACACGGCGTCGGCGGCGAACGCCCGGACGACGCGAGCCTGGCCCGGTCGATCGCCGCCTGGGCGTCCACGCCCGACGACGCGGCGACGGCGCTGCGGCACACGCTCGACGCGCTCGACGCGGTCGAACGCAACGCAAACCTCACCGTGCTCATCGACGCCTGGACGGCGATCCTGGAAGAGCCCCGGCTCGCCCAGGCCACCTGAGCCGGGGGCCGCCATCCTGTTCGGCACGGCATGCGCAGGGCGGGTCGATCCATCTTGCGCCGTCAGCCCCGTTGACGATGGTGGGCGCATCCTGCCGCCCAAACGCCCCGCCGCTGCGGGGCGATCCGGTTCGATTCCGGTGGAATCGATTTTTCCGGTCGTACCTGTCGATCCAAGGGACGGGAGCGCGGCGCATCCGCGCGACCGGACGAATGCGGGCGGCATTTCGTGGACTCATCGAGGGCGCGACCGGGCATGTGCGACCAGCGAGCAGGGGCGATTCTCGCCTCGTCTTTTGTCGCCGGTATTGTCTGCGCGGCGGCGCCGACGGCGCCGTCGTTGTGGGAGCCCGCGCCGGAACCCTACTTCGGGCTGGACGACGCCGCGGCCGATCCGGCGGCCGCCGTGGCCGCCCCACCGCCGGCGGCCCCCGCCTCCGCGGCCGCCGCATCGGTGCGACGCCAGGCCGTGGGCGACTTCGCCCACATGGAAACGGCGTTGCGGTTCATGCCGCCGGAGCGGCTCGCGTTGGCCGATGCCACCGGGCCGATCGCGGTGGCGGTCGCGTCGCAGGCGATTCCCACGGCGGGCACCGAAACGCATGCGACCGTGGAACACGCCGCGCCGGCGACCGTCGGAGCCCGCCCCGCGGGCGACGAACCGCCACGCCTCCCGGAGCCCGTCGTGACGGCACCCGACCGACCTGAGGCCGACGTGCCGGCAGACGCGCTCAAGGAACTCGTGGTTCGGGTGCGACAGGCCCGGGCCACCCGGCCGCGGCCCCCACAGCCCGATTTCTCGCCACCCCCGAGCGGCCCAGCCGGCCCCGCGGCCCTGCCGGCGCCGCTTCCGGGCGACGTGTGGACCGATCCCGACGAGGCGAATTGGTCGGACGGACCGACCGCCACCGATCCGGCCGGCCAGCCCCCGGACGCGGCGGCGAGCGGCCGACGACGCGGCTTCTTCTCCGATCGGCGGGCGGAGCCACGCGGCGGTCGGATGATCGACCTGATCCGCGGGGATCGCAGGCTGGCCCGCGGCCTCGCCGGATCGACCGCCGCCGTAGAACCCGCGGCCCGCGACGCGCCCCCGGAAATCGGCCGTTGGCCGCCGCCGGCCCGGCTCATCGCCCAGTTGGATCATCTCGCCACCGCCGCGCCGCCGGTCTCAGCATGGGCAACGAGCACGCTCGACGCCCTGCGTGCCGTGCTCGGCACGGCCGGGCCGGGCGATGCCAACGCCGTTCCCGCCCTCACGGCCCTCGAGGATGCGGTGCAACCGGGAATGGACGCGGGAGACGCCGCGAACGACCCGGCGATCTCTTCGCTCACCCGCAGGGCGGCGCTCGCGGTGGCCCGGCGCGTGGCCACGTGGCGGATGGCCTCGGCGCTCTGCTCTGAGATCGCCTCCCGGCCGGGGGAACCACCCGAAAGCGACCTCGGCGCCCGGCTTGCGGCCGGCCAGACCGCGGCGGAAATGGCGCGGCTGCTCGGCGCCCTGGAACGGTTCGAACTCTCCTCCTCTCCGGCCGACGCGCTCGACGTCACGGCGGTCATGCGGGCGATCGCCGCCACGGGCCACGCGCAGGCCCATGCTCTCGGCAAGGCCGTCTCCGATCACTATCTCGCCCCGAACGTCCGCGTCGCCGTCCACCAGCGGTTCGTGGAGCGGATGCTGCCGGAGGCGACGGTCAGCACCGCGCCCATGCAGGACTTCGTCCTCGGCAGGCAGGTGCGGGGCACGAGCACCGTGGAGCGATCGACGAGCGTCAGCTTCGTGCCCGATGCGGATGCGATCCGCTTCGAACTGCTCGTTCGCGGCGAGGTCAACTCGCGCACCGTGACCGATGCGGGGCCGGCGGCGATCCACTCCCGCGGCGCCGCGAGCTTCACCGTCCGCAAGCCGGTGATGCTCTCCCCGCGGGGCCTCGCCTTCGGCACGGCGCTCGGCACCGCCTCGAACCAGTCGCAGCTGGCCGAGATCCAGACCAGCTTCGACGCGGTGCCGATCATGGGTCCGCTGGTCCGGACGATCGTCCGCAACCAGCACGACGACCACAAGCAACAGGCCACCCGCGAGGTGAACGAGAAGATCGTGACCCGCGCCTGCGGTGAAGTGGACCGGCAGACGGAGCCCAAGCTCGCGGAGATGGCGGAGCGGATCCGGGAACGCATCTGGACTCCGATGGTGGCCCTCGGGCTCGATCCCACCCCCGTGCAACTCGACACCACGGACACCGTCGCCACCGTGCGGCTGCGGCTCGCGGCCGAGACGCAGCTCGCCGCCCACACGCCGCGGCCCCGCGCCCCGGCCGAGGCGATGCTCAGCATGCAGGTTCACGAATCGACGGTGAACAACGGCTGCGAGCGGCTCGACCTCGCGGGCCGCCGGTTCGCCCTCGAGGATCTGATCCGTCTCGTGTGCGGCAAGATCGGCATCGAGCCCCGGATTCCGGACGATCTTCCGGAGGGCGTGGAGGTGACCTTCGCCGCCTTCCAGCCCATCCGCGTCGAATGCCGCGACGGGCAGGTGCGCGTCCGCGTGAGCCTCGACGCGCTCGAAAGCGGTCGCCGCAACTGGTACGACATCGTGGCCGAGGTCAGCTACAAGCCGACGGCGTCGGGTCCGCAGGTGCTCCTCGAACGGGAAGGCACCGTGCACCTCGGCGGCCGCGGCCATCAGGGCCGGCTCGAAATCCCGCTGCGGACGATCTTCAGCAAGATCTTTCCGAAGGAGCGACCGATCGCCCTGCTCCCCGCGAAGATCGCGCAGAACCCGCGGCTCGCCGACCTGCATGCGGTTCAGGCCCTGAGCACGGATGGCTGGTTTGCACTGGCGCTCGACGCCCGGAGCGAGGCGAGCGCCGCCACGTCGCCGACGGCGACGCTGCCTGCCCCGCAGCTCCGCGGCCCCCGCCGGCGGTAGGAAAAACGCCCGGATCCGCCGGGCATGACGCCGGTCGGCGGGCCGTCCAGTTGGCGGGAAGGCCGGTTTGCGGTTTCCCTCTTCGGGAGTGTGGCGGTTCGCCAGGGTGGCGGCCGCGCCCATCCCCTTGGAGATGCATCATGGTTGCCCGGGGTGATCGAAACGAGGTGGCCCCGGCGGCCCCGGCGTGGATGGGCCGCTGGCTCGTCGCGGCCGGCGTCTACAACCTGGCGTGGGGCATGCTCACCGTGCTCGTGCCGTCCTGGCTCTTCACGCTCACCGGGATGGAGCAGCCCAACTATCCGTTCATCTGGCAGTGCGTCGGGATGATCGTCGGGGTGTACGGGATCGGCTACCTCGCCGCGGCATCCGACCCCGTCCGCCACTGGCCGATCGTGCTCGTGGGCTTCCTGGGAAAGATCTTCGGTCCGCTCGGCTACGCGCTCGGCGTCGTGCAGGGCGACGTGCCGCCCGCCTTCGGCGTGACCTTGCCCACCAACGATCTCGTCTGGTGGGTGCCGTTCGGCCTGATCCTTCTCCATGCCGCCCGCGCGCACGGGCTCGACTGGGACGCCCTCCGCCCGCGGGCCTTCCGCCGCCGAACCGCCGCATGATGACGCCGTGCGACTTGGTGTTGATCGTGCAGGGCGTGGCCTCGGCCGCGATGTGCGGCATCATCTGGTTCGTGCAGGTCGTCCACTATCCGCTCTTCGCCCGGTCGGGCGGCGACGAGCGGGCCTTCGCGCGGGAGAACAAGCGGCTCACGAGCCGCGTCGTGATTCCGTTCATGCTCGCCGAAGGACTGACGGCGGCCGTGATCGCCTGGGCTCCGCCCGTGGGGGTGCCGCGGGCCGTCGCGTGGCTCGGCCTGGCAGCCGTGGTGGCGGTCTGGCTCTCGACCGGCCTCGTGCAGATGCCGCTGCACGCCCGACTCGCCCGCGACGGCCATCTGCCCGTTGTCATCGGGGCGCTCGTGCGGTCGAATTGGGTGCGGACGGCGCTGTGGACGCTGCGAGCGGCGCTGGCCGGGTGGATGCTGCGGGCGGCCGGGTAGGCCGGTGCTCCCGACGCCCCGGCGACCGGGGCAGCCCCATCAAGACCCCCAA
>JBEIQP010000133.1:0-6928 GCA_040376455.1 Planctomycetaceae bacterium
GAAGTGAGCGTCCGGCGACGGGCATGGGCAGCCCCGAGCCCACGGCGAGTCGGGAAGGCACACAGGTTGACAACCTGTGCTACGAGAGGCCCCGAGCCCACGGTGAGTCGGGAAGGCACACAGGTTGAAAACCTGTGCTACGGGGGACCATTACTCCATGCATGCGTCGCTTCGTCACCCGCGGCGAGGATCATAGTCCGCTGGCGGGGCGTGGCGGGTCGCGAGCCAGACGCGCCAGCCACGGGCGTCCCACTCGAAGTTTGTGCCGGTGAGTGCCACGAGCGCCTCGAGCACGCGATCGTTCCGCACCGACACCGTGGATCGCTTCGGTCCGCCCCCCATCGACAGGCCGCCGCCCGAGGGCGTGAAGGTCGCTGACGTCGAGCCTTCTGGCTTCCCGTCACCGCTCACCACGACGTGCTGCGTTTCGAGGGCATCGACGAGCGGCCCGACGGCCAAGGGCACGCCGAGCCGGCCGAGCGCTTCGGCGGCACGATTCACCTGCGCGTTGTCGGCGCTCCTAAGCGCCGCCACCAGCGTGGGCACGGCGACGTGCGGGCCGATCACCGTGAGCCGCTCAACGGCGGCGATCCTCGTCTCGGGATCGGGATGGTCGAGCGCCGCGGCCACCAGCACGCCAACCGCATCGGATGAGCGGATCCGCGAGAGCGCCTCCACATACCAGCTGCGCACCTGAAAGACCGGCTCCTTGGCCAGCGCCGCAGCGACCGCCGGCACCGCCGCCGGATCGGAGATCTCGCGAATCTCCTCGGCCGCCTGGTCGGCCTGCGCCGACTGATCGACTTGCCGCCGCAGTCGCTCGAGCTTTCCATTCCATTCCTTCTGGGCGAGCATCACCCGCTCGGCCCGCTCGATCAACTCAATCTCCTGGGCGGTTCGCCAGCCGCCGCGGTAGCGGACGTATCCCCGTTCGGCCATCAGTTCCTGCTGGGTGGGCTTCGCCGGCTCGTCGGCGGTGGCCGCGAGGGTCGAGGCGACGGCCACGAGAACCGCCAGGCAGAGGTGTGTTCGTCGCGGGATCATGGCAGTGATCTCGGCTCCGGCCCGGTTGGGCCTTGACCACGTTCCAGTCACGGCAGCCGGGCCGCGTCGTGGATCATTCTCGCATAGGTCGCGGCCACGCGGATCATGACCGCGGCCACCAGGCAGGCCACGAGGCTCCACGTCAAGAATCCCGCAGCCTGCACGGCCGCCGCAAACCCCCGCGCCGCCGACTCGTCGAGATGGTCGGCCACGCGGTCGAGCGCCTCGGCAGTGGTGCCGGTCGCTTCGCCCACAGCCACCGCCTCGATCACGGCCCTTGGGAGCCGGCTCGTGGCTCCAAGCGTCTCCGGCAGATCGCGGCCGTTCCGCAGGAGGTCCTCCACCCGGCGCCGGTCGCAGCCGAAGCCGGGAGCCGCGTGGGTCGCGAGTTCCACCATCTCGCCGACGCTGACGCCCGCGTGCGCTGCCAGCGACGCGGCTCGACACCACGCCGCCGCCTCCGCTGCGACCGCAGCCGGGCCGATGAGCGGCAGGCGACGGCCGATCCTCCACGCCCAGCCTCGCCGCCGCCAGCTGCTCCGCGCGGCAACTGCCGCCACGGCGAGCGCGACGACTGTCGCGGCGAGCCCCGAGAGAAACAGCGTCACGCCCCGTTGGCCCCCGAGCCCAAGGCCGAGAAAGTCGAGCGGCGCACCGTCGAGGCCACGAGCGAACCCTGAGACGATGATCATCACCACGATCGCGAGCACCGCCACAACGAGCCGGATGGCCGGACCGACGAGCGCGGAGCGGAGGGTGCGCCGGGTGGCGATCGAACGCGAGAGGGTCTTGGCCGTTTCGTCGAGCACCTCGGCGAGCCGGCCGGTGCGGTCACCCACGAGGAGCATGCCGGCCACGACATCGGGAATCGCGCCGGTGGCGGCACACGCCTCGCCGAGCCCGTCGCCGGCCCTGAGTCGGGCGGCCACGCGTTCCAGCGCCGGCCGCCACCGACCGGGCACCCGACCCGCCTCAGACGCCCAGGCACGCCGCAGGTCGATGCCAGCGCCAACCGCGATGGACAGCCGGTGGAGGATGTCCGCGAGCACCACGTCGGGGATTCGTCCCGAGCCTGCCATCCTCGCCCTCTCTGCCCGAGTTCCGCCCACGAACGCGGCCGTTCTAACACACACCGCCCCCATCTGGTACAACCGCCGACCTTGCCTCCTGACACCTCTTCCATGACTTCAAGAGCCCACTGGCCCGTCGTCGCGATCGTGGGCGTGGGCATGATCGGCGGCTCCATCGGCAAGGCCATCCGGGCCCGCCGGCTCGCCAGCCGCGTGCTCGGCATCGGTCGTTCCGCCGAGTCGCTCGCGGCGGCGAAGAAGAACGGGTGCGTGACCGACACGGCCACCGACGTTGCAGCTGCGGCCGACGCGGATCTCGTCGTGGTGACAGCGGGCGTGGGGGCGATCCCCGCGCTGCTCGATGCGGTCGATGCGGTGATTCGCCCGGGCACGCTCCTCACCGACGCGGGCAGCACCAAGGCATCGATCGTCTCGGGGTGGGAGCGGAAGCGGCGCCGCCGCTGCGGTCGCTTCGTCGGCAGCCATCCGATCGCGGGCAGCCACCGCCGCGGCTCGGCCGCCGCCGATGGCGACCTGTTCGCCGGCCGCGTCGCCGTGGTCACGCCAGCCAAGGCGACACCGCGACTCGACGCCGACGCCATCGGCGACTTCTGGGCGTCGCTTGGCTCGACCGTCTACATGATGCCACCCCGCGAGCACGACCGGATCCTCGCGAGCACCAGCCACGCCCCGCACCTGGTCGCGGCCGCCCTCGCGGCGGCCACGCCACCCGCGGCCCGCACGTTCACCGCCGGCGGCTGGCGCGACACCACGCGCATCGCCGCGGGCGACCCCGAACTCTGGGCCGACATCCTCCTTGACAACGCCGGGGAAGTCGGCGACTCGATGAAGCGGTTCGCCGCCGCCGCGGAGAAACTGCTTGCGGCGATCGATCGCGGTGACCGCCGCCGGCTTGTTGAACTCCTCACCCGCGCCAAGGACAGCCGCGATGCTCTGGGAAGTTGACGTCTCGCTCCGCGATGCCGCCGGCGACCATGCCGCCCGCGAGGTGATCGCAGGAGGGGCGGCGCTCGGCATCCCGGCCTGTGGTCGGGCCCGCACCGCGGCGGGCTGGCTGGTCGAGGGCGACCTTTCCCGCGACGAGGCCGAACGGCTTGCTGCCACCCTGTTTGCCGACCCGGTGACCGAATCATCCGTTGTGGATGAGATCGGCGCGGCCCGCCTGACACAGCCCCTCGACGGCCTGCCGACGGTGGTGCACGTGCTTCCCAAGGCGGGCGTGACGGATCCGGCCGGCCTCACGGCGCAGGCCGCCGCCGCGGCCCTCGGCCACCGCGTCGTGGTCCGCAGCCTGCGGAAATACTGGCTGCCCCCGCTGGACGCCGCCGACATCAGCCGCCTCGCGGAAAAACTGCTCGCCAACGACGCCATCCAGGATGTCGTCGTCGGTCCGCTCGCGATCTCGTCGCTCTCCGGGGGCCGCACGTGGTCGTTTGCCCAGGAGACGATCCCGCTCGCAGGCCTCGACGACGCCGCTCTTGAGAAACTCAGCCGTGAGCGGTGCCTGGCCCTCACCGTCCGCGAACTGCACGCCGTTCGCGATCACTTCGCCACAGTTGGCCGCGAGCCCTTCGAGATCGAACTGGAGACGATCGCACAGACCTGGAGCGAGCACTGCTGCCACAAGACGCTTACGAGCGCCGTCGATCACGTGGGCCCCGCCGGTGAGGCCCGCTACGACAACCTCCTGAAAGAAACGGTGTTTGCCGCCACGCGCACCATCCGCGAGACGCTCGGCCCCAGCGACTGGTGCGTGAGCGTGTTCAAGGACAACTCCGGCGTGGTGCGGTTCGACGGCGATCACGACATCTGCGTGAAGGTGGAGACGCACAACCATCCCTCGGCGATCGAGCCCTATGGCGGCGCGGCGACGGGTCTTGGCGGCGTGATCCGCGACGTGCTTGGCACGGGCCTGGGTGCCAAGCCGATCGCCAACCTCGACGTGTTCTGCGTGGCCCCGCCCGACACGCCGGCCGATGAGATTCCCCCGGGGGTCATCCATCCGCAGCGGCTGCTCGCGGGCGTGGCCGCGGGTGTCCGCGACTACGGCAACCGCATGGGCATCCCCACGATCGCCGGCGCCGTCGCCTTCCATCCGGGCTACATCGGCAACCCGCTCGTGTTCTGCGGCACGGTGGGGATCATGCCGCGGGGCCATGCGGATGCCGCCGTGCGTCCGGGCGATCTCGTCGTGGTGGCCGGCGGCCGCACCGGCCGCGACGGCATCCACGGCGCCACCTTTTCGAGCATCGAACTGACGAGTGAGAGTGAGACGGAAAGCGGCGGCGCCGTGCAGATCGGCCACGCGATCAACGAGAAGATGCTCACCGACTTCGTGCTCGAGGCCTCGCGGCAGCAACTCTTCCATGCGATCACCGACTGTGGTGCCGGCGGTCTCTCAAGCGCGGTGGGCGAGATGGGAGCCACGCTCGGCGCCGACGTCGATCTCGACCGCGTGCCGCTGAAATACGAGGGACTGTCGGCAACGGAGGCCTGGATCTCGGAGGCACAGGAGCGGATGGTGCTCGCCGTGGCTCCGGCCGACTGGCCGGCGCTCGTGAAGATCGCCGCCGACGAGGGCGTCGAGGCGACGGCGATCGGCACCTTCACCGGCTCGGGCCGGATCGTGCTCAAGTGGCAGGGCCGGGTCGCTGGCGAACTCGACTGCCACTTCCTCCACGAGGGCCGGCCGCGACAGCGGCTCGTGTCGCGATTGGCGCCTGCACCTCGCGAGCCGCTCGCCTGGTCGGGCGTCGCTCCGGTGGCCACCGTGGTCGTCGACGTGCTCGCGCTGCCCGACGTGGCGAGCAAGGAGCGGATCGTCCGGCAGTACGACCATGAGGTGCAGGGCTGCTCGGTGCTCAAGCCGCTGCTGGGCCCCGGCGAAGGCCCGGCCGATGGCACGGTGATCCGCGGCGTGCTCGGCCGCAACCGCGGGATCGTGCTCGGCGTGGGGCTCCGCCACCACATCGGCCGGCTCGATCCCTATCAGATGGCCGCCGGCGGGATCGTGGAAGCGATTGCCAACGCCGTGGCCGCCGGCGCTGACCCTGACCGGATCGCCCTGCTCGACAACTTCTGCTGGGGCGACACACGGCGGGCCGACTCGCTGGGCACGCTCGTCGAGGCCTGCCGCGCCTGCCATGATCTGGCGATCGCGCTGGCAGCGCCGTTCGTGAGCGGCAAAGACAGCCTCAACAATGTGTTCGCCTACACCGACGCCGCGGGCGCAGCCCGCGAGATCTCGATCCCTCCGACACTGCTCGTCACCGCGATGGGACAACTGGACGACGTCCGGCGCGCGGTGTCGCCCGATCTCAAGGCCGCGGGCAATCGCCTGGCAGTCGTGGGCGAGACGAGGCCCGACATGGCGGGCAGTCAGCTGGCGCTCACGGGCCGCGTGAGCGGTGGCGATGTGCCGACCGTCGACGTCGCCGCCTTCCGGGCCGCGATCCGTGCCGTGTCCGCGGCCCGCCGCGGCGGGCTCGTGCAGTCGTGCCACGACGTCTCAGACGGCGGTCTCGCGGCGGCGGTCGCCGAAATGGCGATCGCCGGCAAGCTCGGCGCGCGGATCGTGCTCGCCGACGTGCCGGCCACGAGCGGAGCCGCCAACCACGATCTCGCGATCGCCTTCGCTGAGACCCCGGGCCGATTCGTCTGCGAGGTGCGGCCCGAGCACGCCGCCGAGTTTGCCCGGTGCATGGATGGCGTGCGGTTCGCGTGGGTCGGCGAGGTGATGTCGTCACCCGACCTCGAGGTGGTCTCGACGACGGGCACGACCGATCGTGTCGCCGTCGACCGCCTGGCGCGGGCGTGGCATGGGGAGAACGTTTGAATGCTGTCGCCACGAGCCCTGATCCTCCGCGCTCCCGGAACGAACTGCGACCACGAGACGGCGCATGCCTTTGAGCGGGCCGGCGGCCTTGCCCGCCGCGTGCACGTGCGGGCCCTCGCCGAGCGGCCCGCGATCGCGGATGACTGCCAGATCCTCTGCATCCCCGGCGGGTTTTCATATGGAGACGATATCGCCAGCGGCCGCATCTTCGCGCTCGAACTCAAGACGCGGCTCGGCGACGCGCTCGTGAAGTTCCGCGACAAGGGAGGCCTGGTGCTCGGCATCTGCAACGGCTTCCAGGTGCTGCTGCAGACCGGCCTGCTGCTCACCGATCCGACGACCGGGATGCCGGAGGCGGCGCTCGCCCACAACACCTCAGGGCGGTTCATCGACCGCTGGGTGCGGTTGTCGTGCAGCCCGAGCCCCTGCGTGTTTCTCAAGGGCCTCTCCGAACTGGAGTTGCCCGTGGCCCACGGCGAGGGCCGATTCGTGCTCCGCGATCCGGCGCGGCTGGAGTCGCTCCGCGCGGCGGGCCAGGTGCCGCTCACGTACTCGGCCGACGACAGCGGTCGGTCAACGAACCCGAACGGCGCGCTGGGCAACGTGGCCGGCGCCTGCGACCCGACGGGCCGCGTCTTCGGACTGATGCCGCATCCCGAGCGGTTCATCGACGCCACGCAGCATCCCTCCTGGCAGGGCCGTCTCGACCCCGCCGCCCCGGGCGCCGGCCTCGTGCTCTTTACCAACGCCGTGAAGGCCACGGCGTAGGACGGGCCCGAGCGCGAAGCGAACCAGAAAGGCACACAGGTTGCCAACCTGTGCTACGAGGGGCTGTGCTACTCGAGGCTGTGCTACTCGAGGCTGTGCTGCGAGGGGCTGCCAGTGCCCCGTGAGCCGGCGTTGCTGGCCAGCGCAGGCAGGATGCCGTAGCGCAGCCAGCATCGAGAGAGCGGAGGCA
>JBEIQP010000075.1:0-12874 GCA_040376455.1 Planctomycetaceae bacterium
CTCGAATTCACCGACGAGGCGCTCTCCGCAATCGCCCGGAAGGCGATGCGGAAGGAGACCGGGGCCCGCGGCCTGCGGTCGATCATGGAAGACGTGATGCTGGACATCATGTTCGACCTGCCCGACCAGCAGGGCAGCACCGACGTGATCAACGACCGCAACGTCGAGGGCACCGAGGCCGTCATCCCCCACCGGGAAGCCCGGCACAAGAGCGCCTGGGGCGGGCGACCGCCGCGTCAGTAGGCCGTTTCGGGAGCCGCGGGGCGGCCGTCGAGGATCGCCGCGGCGTCACCGACGCCCAAGCGGCGGCAGCCCATCGCCAGGTACCGCACCGCATCGTCCCAGGTGCGGATGCCGCCGGAGGCCTTCACGCCCAGCCGGTCGCCGACCGCGTCGAGCATCGCCCGGACCGCCTCCGGCGTCGCGCCGCCGGCGCCGAAGCCGGTCGAGGTCTTCACGAAGTCGGCCCCCGCCTGCTCGCACAGCCGGCACGCGACCGCGATCTGACCGCCGGTGAGATGGCACGTTTCGAGGATGACCTTCACGAGCACGCCGTGAGGCCGCGCCTCCGCGACGACCGCCGCGACGTCGGCGCGGACGGCATCGTGGTCGCCCGACAGAAACGCCCCCAGGTTCATCACCGTGTCGAGTTCGCGGGCACCGTCGGCGATCGCGAGGCGGGCCTCGAGCGCCTTCACCTCCGGCCGCTGCCCGCCGTGCGGAAAGCCGATCACGCTCGCCGTGACGACCGGGCTGCCCGCCAGGAGCCGCGCGGCGGCGGCGACGTCCACCGACCGCACGCAAAGGCAGCCGACGCCCCGGTCGATGCACATCCGCGCCTGCCGGGCGAGGTCGGCCGCCGTGTACTCCGGCTTGAGCACGGCGTGGTCGAGCCGGCGGGCGACGGCGGCGACGGTGAACGTCGGCAGGGGGTCGTGGTCATTCATCGCGACGCTCGGTTCCGCCGTCCGCTACCCGGCCGCGAGCCGCTGGAGCGCCGCGATGCCGCGGTCGAGCGTGCGGTCGCTCACGGTGTAGGCGATGCGGAAGTGGGTGTCGGCCGCCCCGAACACGCTGCCCGGCACGACGATCAGTTTCTCCTCGGCCACGGCCCGCTCCGCGAACGCCTTGCCCGATCCGCCCGGCGCCTTCGGGTAGAGGTAAAACGCCCCGCCCGGCTGCACGAACTCGTAGTGGCCCCGGAGGCCGGCCATCAGCGCGTCGCGCTTGCGGCGGCATTCGGCCAGCGGCAGCTCCATCGGGCAATCCATGGCGGCCAACGCCGCCCACTGGCCGACGTGGGGCGCGCAGACGAAGGTGTATTGCTGGAGCATCGTGCAGGCGTCGATGATCGCCTTCGGTCCGTGCACCCAGCCGACCCGCCAGCCGGTCATCGCGTGCGACTTCGAAAAGCCGTCGATGACGACGACGCCCTCGGAGTGGAGGGCCGGGGAGGCGAAGGGGGCGTCGTAGCAATACGAGCGGTAGAGCTCGTCGCTGATGAGCGTCACGCCGCGACTCTCGGCCAGCCGGGCCAGGCTGCGGACCGTGTCGGCGTCGGCCACGAAGCCGGTCGGGTTGGCCGGGGTGTTGAGCAGGATCGCGCGACACCGCGGCGTGATCGCGGCGGCCACCCGATCGACGTCGATGCGGAAGGAGGGGGAGGTGTCGATCGTCACGCAGCGGCCGCCGAGAAACTCCACGAGCGGCCGATACATCACGAACGCCGGCTCGAAGAGGATGACCTCGTCGCCCGGATCGATGATCGCCATCAGCGACAGCACCAGGGCGCCGCTCGAGCCGCTCGTCACGCAGAGCCGCCGGTCGGGCTGCCCGAGCTCGGCCCGAACCTCCGCTTCGAGCCGGTCGCGGAGCGCCGCGATTCCCTGCGTCGGCGTGTAGCCGTGCCGGCCGGCGTCGATCGCCGCCTTGGCCGCTTCTCGAGCGGCCGCCGGCATCTCGAAATCAGGCTGCCCGATCGACAGGTTGATCGGGTCTTCGAGTCGGGCTGCGAGGTCGAAGGCCTTGCGGATGCCGGACGAATCGAACGCCCCGGCCCGGCGTGAGACCGGGCCGCGCGGCTCTCCCGTGGGGGGCGTCATCGGTTCAGCCGGCGTCCTTGAACAAGGTCGCGAGTTCCTTCGCGAGCGCCTCGCCCCGGGCGTTGAGCGTGATCACGTTGCCATCCCGGCCGATCAGGATCAGCTGGGGAATGCCGGTGATCCCGTAGAAGGAGGCGACCGGATCACCCCATCCCTTGCCGGCGAAGAGGATCGGCCACGGGATCTTGGCCTCCTTCACGAAGCCCTCCACCGCCGCGCGGTCCTCGTCGAGGCTGATGCCGACGATCTCGAACCCCTTGTCGTGGTACTTCTCATACTGATCGATCATGTTGGGGATTTCGGCGACGCACGGGCCGCACCAGGTGGCCCAGAAATCGACGAGCACGACCTTGCCCGCCAGCGATTTCTGGTCGAACGCCGTGCCGTCGAGGAGCGTGCCCTCGATCTCCATCGGGCTGCCGGGCAGCGAGAGCCGCCGCAGCGTGCCGGCGAAGCTCTCGCCCATCTGCTTGATCTGGGCATTGGTGCTCGTGGCGAAGATCGGGCCGAACGCCCGGTAGGCGTTGGCGGCATGCTCGCCCGCGTCGGGCATCTGCTCGAAGACGCCGGCAAGTTGCGTCGCCAGCATCGCCGTATCCGCGTCATTGGGATCCGCGGCGAGCAGGTCGGCGGTCCGCTTGATGAGGTCGGGCGCGCCGTCGAGCGTGCGCGTCGAGAGCAGCTCGCGGGCATCGGACACGAGCAACAACCGCTTCGCCTCGAGGGCCAGCGCGGGGGAGGGGCTGTCAACGAGCGTCTTGGCATACGTCGCCATGTCGGTCGCGGCCTGGGCGTCGCCCGTCTGACTCAGCATCATCAGGCTTTCGAGCTTGAGCCGCGCGGCTTCGTCATGCAGCCGGTCGTCGGGCTTCACCTGGGCGAGGATCTTCTCGGCCGCCTGGACCGAGGTGGCCGCCACACCCTGCATGTAGGCGAGCGCCTCCTCCCGCGACTTCGGCTGCCGCGCCGGCTTGCGCAGCCCGAGGGCGAACTTCATCAACTCCTCCGGCGTGCCCTCCGGCAGCGGCGGCACCTCGAGCCCGCCGGCCGGTGCCTCGGGGGTGGCGGCCGGCTGCGCGCGACAGATCCGGGGCGTCGTGGCGACGACGGCCACGCCGCCGACCAGCAGGAGGACGAGCGGCGACAGGATCGCGCGGACGGAGCAGGAGCGGTGGAGCATGGATGCCTCGTGGGAAGGGCTCGTCGTCGAGCGGGAAACAAGCGGACGAACTCGATCGTACCCGTGGCCCGGCGGCTTTCGCAACGCCGGCCCTCCGCTATTGGACCAGCGTGCGGAATCGCACGAAGCCGCTTTCGCCGGGCTGCAGCGTCGTGCCGATCCGCCACTTGAGGACCACCGCGCCATCGTCGGCCTCCTCCGTCGTGAAAGCGGCCGGCAGGTTGGCGGCGGGCGACTCCGGGATGAGCCGCAGCCGGGACGGGAGGGCGTCCACGAGCACGATGTCGGTGAGCGGCCGGTCGCCCGAGTTGAGCATGAAGATCGTGAAGTCGAGTTCCTCGCCCGTGCGGGCCGTGTCGCTGCCGGCCCGCTTGCAGAGCGTGAGCGCCGCGCGGCCGGGTTCCTCGAATCGCAGCGTGGCGGTGCCATGGTCCACGGCCACCGAATCGGCGGCCTGGCCGTTGACGAGCACGTTGGCTCCCTTGACGCAGGTCCAGGCCACCGGCACGTCGAAGCCCACCGTGATCAACGGCGTGTCGGTGCGCTGCGCGAGTTCGGGCTGCTCGTCGGCCACGCCCACGGCGGGCTGGAGGCGGCCTTCGTCCTCGTGCGGCAGGTCGGCCTGATCGACCGCCAGCGGACCGAGTTGCTCCTCCACCGCCACGCCGGGCAACGCCTTCCGCGCGGCTTCGGCCGCCACGTTTTGCGTGCTGCCCCAGACGGGCTGCCGCCTGATCTCCTGGCCGGCCAGCGTGTCGAGGGCGAGCCCGCGCGGGCCCTGCGGCACCGCATCCTCGAAGGGCTTCACCACTTCGCGAACCGAACTGAACCGCGGCGCGAAGACGCACGCGCAGTTCGAGGCGGTGACGTGAACCTCGTCGGCGTCGGGACCGACGTCGTCGGCGCGATACCGCGCGACCGTGTCGCCGGCGGTCAGGTTGCGGAGGCCGTCACGGCCCACGGCCTGCGCCGGCGCGCAGTGGTCGCCGCCGTCGCACACGAGGCAGGGGCCGGCGAGGGGCGGCGGGGGTTCGCAGGGCGGGGCGATCGCCGGCGGGCAGCCATTCGCGCCGCACGGGGCCGTGTCGGCGGGGCAGCGTCCTCCGCGGCAGATGCGTCGGCCGAGGCGGGGCAGGGGAGGGCAGGGGGTTTCGAGCCCCGTGCGCACGATCGCATTGCCGGACGCGGCCGCTTCCGGCGGCGCTGGTGCGGCTCGGGGGACATCGGCCTTCCACGAAGCCGACGGGATCTGTTGGGGCGTCGCCGGCGGAGCGGCCGCCATGTCGTCGGCCGTCGGCACCGCCTCCTCCTCGATGCCGGGCAGGGCCGTCACGGCGGTCGCGGACACGACCGCCGGCGGCGCGAGCGAACGGCACGAGGCGAGGATGACGGCGCCGGTCGCGATCGCGAGCATGCGCAGCCAGCGGAAGGTGCGGGCGGGCCGGTCGATCGACGCGGGCGTCATGGCATGGCTCCCGTCGCGGGCAGGCGGTTGCCGATGACGACCTCGGCGACCGGGTCTCCGAGAGTCCGAGCGACCTCGAGGGCGTCGTCGCCCGGCTTGACGTCGAACCAACTCGCGGCGACCACGTCGGGCCGATCGGCGTCGCACGCCAGATAGACCACGCGGCGGACGTGCGCGCCGTCGAGGGCGGCGGTCAGATCGTCGCCGTCGATCGCGATCTCGACCGGAAACCGCCAGGCCATGCCGGCGGGCGCGGCGAGCTTGGCCAGCAGGCGCACGGACGGATAGAGCTCTTCCCCCTCGCGTCCCGGGATGCCGCCGACGCGAAGCCGGTAGGCCTGCCCCACGACGAGTCCGATCCGCAGCGGGCCCGCCTGCAGCGGCGACCACCCGGCCGCCGTTTCGATCGAGATCAGCATGCCGGCCGGGCCGCGGATCTCGACGGGCTGTACCGCCTCGGGGAGCAACGATTCCGGACGGGGACCGGGCTGGGGGCGCTCCTGGACGCCAATCGCTCCCGGTCTTGAATTCTCGGTGAATGTGTCCGCCGCTCTCGACTGGACAGCCTCTCGGGAAATGCCCGGGAAGGCTGTCAGGGCGAGGACGGCGGTCGCCGATAGCCAGCGGGCGACCCGCAGCCCGGTCCCTGTCCGGAAAAAGTTGCTCTCGTTCGTGGTGGTGGTGCGCCGCATCCGTGGTCACTCCCGAAGGTCGCTCATGCGGATGGCGGTCAGAGGGGAGGGGTTCACTCCATCGGCTCCGGCGGGCACGGAGCCCCGTCGGCTCCGTAGCAGGCCCCGCCCAAGCCCATGGCGTCGGGGTCGGCTCCGCCGTTGTCGATGAACCGCGTGCGGTCCTCGTGCGGCTGCTTCAGGTGAATGTGCGGCACGTCGTGGCGTTCGGCGACGTAGGCATGACGGGCCGGCTTCGGATAGCTGAGGCCCGGATACTCCTGCACGTGCAGGGCCATCTCACGCGACGGCGGCGGGATGTGCATCTTCGTGTGGTTCGTGATCGTGTGCCGCTGCAAGCCTGCGGGCACCCCCAGCGGGATGTGGGCAGGGCCGGGCAGGCCGATCGGCGTGCCGGTGATCGGCATGCCGTACTGGGGGGCCGTCATGCCGGCCACGAAGGCGGGAGGCAGTTGCGAGGGATCGCCGCCGGCGGGCATGCCGAGCGGTCCGGCCACGCCACACGCGCCGGCACCGCCACCGGCACCGCCACCGGCACCGCCGCCTGGTCCGCCGGTCGCGATCGGCACACCCGCAGCCGCGGAGCCCGGTGACTCGAGATCCTTGTTGCCGATGCGGATGATGGCGAGGATCGAGCCGCGCCGATCGGCCTCCACCACCGGGTCGCATCCCGGATCGAGCCGCGTGCTCACGAGCGTCTCCACGCCCGCCACCGCCAGTTCCTGATAGTCGGGATCGGGCAGATAGACCACCTTGGTCACGAAGTTGCCGGTGGTCACCTGATCGAGATCCTCCTCGGTGATCTGGAACGGGATCGCATTGTGTGCCAGGTAGGCCGCGGTTCGCGGCGTCACCGGAGCCACCTCGAGCGACGGGTAGAGTTCGATCCCCTCGCGGCCCGGGATGTCGGTGAGTTTGAGTCGGTAGATTCCTCCCTGCGGGAAGTCGTACCGCCCGGGCGTGACGAGCGGCGACGAATCGAAACCGCCCGACATCGACACGTCCCAGCGAACCTGCATGCCGTCGGGGCCGATGAAGCCGATTTGCGAGGTGGGAGCCATCGCCATGCCGCCGCCGATACCGCCGCCTCCGGCCGGGCCGACGCCCGCAGCCTCGAGCGCGGCCTCGTACGAAGCCGGCGCGATGATGCCGGGGCCGGGGCCCTCCACGCCGGGGCCGGGGTGATGGAGCATGGCTGCCGGAGGAAGCACGTTGGTGTGCGGCGTGGCGACGGGACGGATCTGGGCCAGCCCCGTGAACGGCGAGTTCGCGGGCATGTGGCAGCCGGTCAGCGTCGCCGCCAGGGACATGCCGACGAAGCCTTGCAGACGTCGGTTCAGCATCGCATCACCTCCAGGCCGGAAAACTCTCGAACCCGCGGAGCGTGCGCCCGTTTCCGCCCGATTCCGGCATGGGCCGGTCACCGCCAAATCCCTACACTCGCAGGCCGTGCAGGGCGTCGGAGGCTCGAACGCAGGCTCTCGATCCACGGATGGTTCTTCGACGAACCGTGGCCGGTTTCTTTGGCAAAATCCTCAAAGTCCACCTGATCGCGATGATCCGATTCCTCGCCAAACTGCCCGGTTTGCGCGGTTGCCGGCCGGTGGCGTCGGCGGCGGCCATCCTGGGGCTGTCGCTCGGGCAGATCGTGCTTCAGGCCGAGCCTCCCCAGCCGGCGAGCGTGTACAGCCGGCGTGCCGGCGCGCCGGCGAGCGGCGGAGCGGAGGTGGTGCAGGCCGCGGCCACCGGCGAGGGCGGAGCGGGGCGGGGCACCGCCGAGGATGCCGCGGCTCAAGCCGCCCGGGCGGAACGGATGGTCGCCAGCGGGCTCGCCACGTTGAAACAGGCTGACTCGTTCACGGCGCGGGTGCGGCAGAAAGTCCGCGTCGGCGACCGGGTGCTGGTCGGGGCGGGCCGCTACGTGCAGTCGGGCATCGGCGAGGATCAACGGTTCCGATTCGAATCGGCGCTGAAGTGCGATACCGAGTCATTCGAGTTGATCGAGGTCTGCGACGGGCTCTTCTCCTGGACGTATCGCCACTACGGCACCGAGCCTCCGCAGCTCGAGCGGCTCGACGTGCGCCGCGTGCGCGAGAAGCTCGTGCAGTTGCGGGCGCCCGATCCCGCTTCGGCCTCGCCCTATCTCGGAGGCGTGCAGCGGTCGCTCTGGATGATCCGGCAATGGTACGGTTTCGTCTCCGCCACGCCGTCCGAGATCGGCGGTGCGCCGGTGTGGGTCGTCGAGGGCCGCTGGCGGCCCGAATGCCTGGCGCTGGTGTTGCCGCAGCTCGCGGAGGCCGCCCGCAGGCCCGGTGGCATCACGCCCGCCGAGCTGCCCGACACCGTGCCGTGGAGCGTGCGGCTGGCGTTCGGGAAAAACGATCTCGTGCCGCGGCGGATCGAATGGCTCGCGATCCCGGGCATGCGGCCGGTCGCCGACGCGCCGCCGGAGCCGATCGCCGTGCTGGAGCTGGACGACGTGCGGCTCGGCGGCCCGGTGGACGCGTCGGCGTTCGTCTACAAACCCGCCACAGACGGGCTCATCGATCTCACCGACACCTACACCGCCGTGCTCGGCCTGATGCGTCCGTGACCGGTCAGCGGTGCGGCGCGGGCGGGCGGTCGGCCCAGCCGGCCTGGACGAGCCGGTGGGCCGCGTCGATCGCGGCGAGCATGCTGGCCGGATCGGCACGGCCGGTGCCCACGATGTCGAAGGCGGTGCCGTGCGCCACGCTCGTCCGCACGAGCGGCAAGCCGAGCGTGATGTTCACCGCCCGGTGCATGCCCAGGAGCTTGATCGGGATGTGCCCCTGATCGTGGTACAGGGCGACCACGCCGTTGAACTCCCCGCGACTGGCCCGGAGGAAGAGCGTGTCGGCTGGAAGCGGACCCGTCGCGTCGATCCCCGACTCGACCAGCCGGCGGACGGCGGGCGCGACCAGCCGCGATTCCTCGTCGCCAAACAGCCCTCCCTCGCCGCCGTGCGGGTTGAGTGCCGCCACGGCGATGCGCGGCGGCCGGCCGAGCATCGCCGCCAGCAAGCGGGAGAGCCGCAGGCCGGCCTCGGCGATGCCGTCGGTCGAGAGTCGCGCCACGGCGGTCCGCAGCGACTCGTGGAGCGTGGCGTGCACCACGCCGAGGCCGCCGGCCCGCGGTCCCGTGGCCGGCAGCCAGAGCATCATCGAGGCGGCCTCGTCCGGCAGCCCACCGGCGCGGGCGAGCAGTTCGGTGTGTCCGGGCACGTCATAGCCCGCCGCGTGGAGCGACTCCTTGTGGAGCGGTCCGGTGACGATCGCCTGGGCGGCGGACCGACGCACGAGGTCGAAGGCCGCCTCGACGGCCGACGCGGCGCAGCGACCGCCGGCCGCCGTGATCGCGCCGGGTGTCACGGCGCGGCCGGCGACGCGCTCACCCGCCGCTGCGGCAGGTTCGATGACGAGCAGTTCCCCGGCGGTCGATGCCCGTGGGTCGTCGGCGGCGATGGCGGTGACGCGGAGCCGGGGCAGGGCGGGGCACCGGGCGAGTACGGCTTCGAGGATCGAGGCGTCGGCCACCACCCGGAGGCGGGCGTCGCCATGCCGCGGCGTTTGCGCCCAGGCGAGGATGACGATCTCGGGGCCGATGCCGGCGGGGTCGCCACAGGTGAGGAGGATCACCGGGGGATCGCCGGCCGGCGGCGTGCGGGATGGAGTGGAGTCGCTCATCGAATCGGTTGTCGAGGGCCGGCCAACGGGGGGAGCATGGCGGCGGCTGCTCCTCCCAGCCTATAACGGACCGGCCGGCGACGCAGCGACCGGCGCAGGGCACCCCGGTGGAGGCGGTTTCGGCACATGGCGAGAGTCTTTTCCCGAGTGGCGATGTTCGCGGTGGCGCTCATGGTGGCGACGGCCTGCCTCGGCCTGTGGCTGGGCGACCTCCACGGCCAAACCGATCCCCTCGTGCTGCGCTGGGGCACCGTCCACCGTCTCTCGGGGGTGCTCGCGGCGCTCGTGGTGGTGCTCGTCAACAGCATGGCCGTCACCTACTTCATCGGCACCGGTCGCTGGTGCCGGGAGGTCGTCGAGACGTACGGGCTCGATGGATCGCTCATCGAACGGAGCAAGCGGTTGAAGCGGGCGGCGTTTCCCTTCGCACTGCTGGGGATGCTGGGCGTGGTCGCGATCGTGGCGCTGGGCGGTGCGGCCGATCCCGCGTCGGGCCGGAAGGGCAGCCGCGACTGGGTGACGCCGCACCTCGTGGGCGGCCTGGGGCTCGTCGCCGCGATCGCCTGGTGCTTCCAGGCGCAGGTGCCGAAGATCCGCAAGCAGCACGAGCTCATCGACGAGGTGATGCAGGCGGTGCGCCGGGAGCGGCTCGATCGCGGGCTCGACGTCGTCGATCAGTGACCGCGACCGGGAAGCCGGTCGGCTTCCACGGCGGGGGCGGCGTGCCCGTGATGCGCGTGCGACGACCGCTCCAGCACCGTGATGCCCCAGGAGATCGCCAGGCCGAGCGCCAGTGACGCGGTGAGCAGCACGCGATCGTGGCTGTGAAACTGCACCTCCGGCAGGAGATCGGCCGCGGCGATGCAGATGAAGGCTCCCGCGGCCATGGCCATCGCGATGCCGATCAGCGTTCCCTGGTGGCCGCCGAAGATCCGCAGGCTGGCCAGGAAGGCGACGGCGCCGATCGGCACCACGATCGCGTAGAGGGCATTGACGATCAGCCGCACCCGCGACGAGGCGCCGGAGCCGATCATCAGGGTCGCGATGATTCCGGAATCGAACGGCTTGTGGAGCAGGATCGCCAGGAACGTGGCGAAGCCGGAAAGCAGGCCGCCGCCATGGCCGGCATCCGCGTCCACCGACGCGGCCAACGCGGCGCCGTCGGCGAGGCTGTGCAGGGCCAGTCCGGCGAACGCGCCGCACCAGGCCCAGCGGCCCATCGTGCCGGGCGCGTCGCCATGGTGATGCCCGTGGCCGGTGTGGCTGCAGCCGTCATGGTGGGCGTGCTCGTGGCCGTCGGGGCCGCCGTCGGCCGTGTGATGCGAGTGGCCGTGGAAGGCCCGCTCGAGCAGGAACATCAGGAAAAACCCGCCGAGCACCCAGCCCATCGTCGTCTCGAGGTCGCGGCCGAGTTCGAGGTAGGCGTGGGGCAGCAGGTGCAGCAGGCCGACCCCCAGCAGCACGCCGCCCGTCAGCGAGAGCAGCACCTGCATCTGCCGGTGCGTGAGGGAGAGGAACGCCACCGATGAACCGCCGGCGAAGGCCGCGGCGGCGATCATCGCGAGGTAGATGGCGAGGCTCGGAAACGCCGTCGAGGCGGCGAGCAGGATGGCCGGATCTGGTGGCATGGACGCTGATTACGATTCCGAGGGGGACGGATCCGCCATGATCGGTCCGCGTTCCGCGGATCGCAAGCAGCGTCTGACCCGCGCCGCGGATGGGCCGTGGAACCCCGCGGCGTTTTCGCCGGCCACCCCAGTGGAAAACGGCCAGGGCCGGCTTTTTCCACGGACGGCTAGCGGCGGTACTGCCATTGATAGGGAATCTGTTGGAATTGCCTCGACGCCTGTTCCATCCGCTGCCGGTAGGCCGCCTGCCCTTCGGTCCAGGCGGCATCCCCCGCGGCGAGGGCGCCGAGCGCCACGGCCAGCACGTAGGTCAGCAGGTTCGGCCAGAGCACCGGCCCGTAGAATTTCAGGGCGGTGCCGAACGACTTCTTGAACTTCGGCCCGAACATCCCGAGCTTGACGCTCCAGATCTCGTCGAGAATCAGGTGGGTGAGGAAGCCGAGCACGACGGCGCTGGCGACGAAGTAGCGGCGCAGCGGCTCCTCGGCCGCGAAGGCGAGGAAGGTGGTCTGGCCCGCGATCGCGGCGGCGGGCAGGCTGTGGAACATTCCCCGGTGATGGGAGTGGTTCTTCAGGAGCCATGAGATCCCGAACCGGATGGCGAGATAGATCGCGGCCCCGAGGATGATCATCGCCTCCAGCGGCAGCTGCATCTGATGGAAGCGGTGGATCATCATCATGGGCACGACGGCCGCCGCGAACGCGACGCTCTCGCGGAGCGGAATGCCCGGTCCGCTGTCGAGGTCCGGAAGCATGCCGGCCACCGAGCAGAGGCCCCCGGCCAGCACGCAGGTCATCGGGGGCATGTCGCCGAAGTACCACGCGGCCACGCCGTAGCCGGCGCCCACGATGGTCGAGCCCGTGATGTGCACCTGGACCCCGGGCACTGCGAAAATCCCCCCTGAAAATCGCCGCCTCGTCCCGAATTCGGGCGCGAGCGCAGACGGTGCCTGGCGATCCCGGCACGGCCGGAACCCACAGACACCCTCTTCTCTATCGTCACTCGCGGCGGCAGCCGTCAGCCGATAGCGGCCAAATGCCCTGCTCTTCCCTGCCCCGACGGTTGAGTTCGCGGGTTGGGAAACCGGTGTTTCAAGGCATGCACCGCGAACGCAACGACCAGGAAAGAGCAAGAGCCTGCGGGAGATAACGAGAATGGGTAGCCACTATCGCTCGTTCTCGATTTGTGGAATGGGGCCCCTGGGGGCAATGGGTTGATCTATCTGCCTTTCCGGTCATGGGCGATTTGGCCTTCGTGGGCGTTCGCCGGGGCCGTAAAATCCGCCTTCCCGCGGAGCGACGCGGGATCTGCATTCAGGGAGTTGGCCGCATGGCGCTCGAAGGCTATGACCTCGTGATGCTCGGCATCCTCGGCGCCGCCGCGGTGCTCGGCTACTTCAAGGGCATGGTCTGGCAGCTGGCCTGGATTGCCGGCATCGCCGTCAGTTCCTACGCGGCCCTGCGGTTTGGCGGCCCGCTGGCCCCCTTCTTCGGCCAGCAGCCTCCCTGGAACAAACTGGTCGCCATGCTCGCGATCTACATGGCCTCGTCGATCGCCGTCTGGCTCGTGTTTCGGGTGGTTTCAGGGGCGATCAACGCGGTGCATCTGTCGGCCTTCGATCACCAGCTCGGGCTCCTGCTGGGGCTGGCCAAGGGGGCGCTGCTCTGCATCATCGTGACGTTTTTCGCCGTCACGCTCGCCCCCGGCTACCGCAGCCAGATCGTGTCCAGTCGCAGCGGTCGGCTGGTGGCGGAATTGATCGTCCGCGCCGACGAGTATCTCCCCAAGGACGTCGTCGAGACGGTCGATCCGTTCGTGAAGCAGTTCGAGGATCAGTTTCGCCAGCCCGTCGCGCCGGGGGACGGCGCGGCGCCGTTCAACGCCGCCGGCAAGGCATCGCCGCTCCAGGCGATCTGGGACGGCGTCGCCTCGGCTGCCGCGTGGACCGGAACGGAGCAGGGGGGGCAGGCCGCGCAGCAGGCCGGCGGTCTGCCGCCGCAGGGAGCCTGGCCGCAGCCACCGCAGCCACAGCAGCAGCGGCCGGCCACGAGCGGCTTCACGGCACAACCGGTCCAACAGGACCCGCGGTTCTATCAGCCGCC
>JBEIQP010000062.1:0-16375 GCA_040376455.1 Planctomycetaceae bacterium
GGCCTCGCCGACCTCGGCCGCGTCGCAGCGATGATCACGGGGCTCCCCGAACGGGGCGATGCCTCGGTCCGCCACCGGCTGCGGTGGGGCGTGTATGCGATCCTCGCCGCGGTGGCCCTCGGCGGAATCATCGGCCGGATCGCCGCGGTGGCGAGCGTCGATCGCATCGCCCTCGAAAACCGCCTGGTCGATGAGGCGGTGAAACGCGAGGCCGCGGAAGAATCTGCCCATGCCGTACTTCGACACGCCCCGCATCCGCGGCCGGTGGTGGACCGGTACCTCGACCACGCCATGGTCGCCAAGCGACACGAGCGTGGGGATGAAACGGTGCATGTCGGTGGTGAGTTGGAGGCTGCGGGCCACGTCGCCGCGGATCGCCTTGAGGCCGCAGTTGTGATCGTGCAGATGGAGTCCCGTCACCCAGCCGACCAGCAGGTTGAACACCCGCGAGGGGAGCGTCTTGTGCCAGGGGTCGAGCCGCGGCGTCTTCCAGCCGTTGACCAGGCCAATGGTGGAGTCGGCGTCGAGCATCCGAACCATCCGCGGGATCTCGGCGGGGTCGTCCTGTCCGTCGCCGTCGAGCATCACCACGTGCCGGCCGCGGCAGCGGCGAAAGCCGGTCATCAAGGCCGCCGACTTGCCCAGGCCGGCGTCGTGCCGTTCGCCCGTGACGCGGTCGTCCCCTGCCGCCACTTCGACGATCTCGTTCCAGGAGCCGTCGGTCGAGCCGTCGTCGACGAGGAATAACTCCCACGCAACGCCCGCGGCGTCGAGTCGCTCACGGATCTCGGCCACCAGTGGACCGATGGTGCCCGACTCGTTACGCACCGGAACGACGAGGGAGACGTCGAGCGGTCGCATGTGGGGGCGGTTCCGGAGCGGGAGGACCCGCCAAGGATACCTTGCGGTCTCATTTCGATGCTGCGCCGGAACCGGCTGGCCTCTGCGCCGGTGGGCTTGGGTGTCGTTGGCCGGGTACACTCATTCCCTCGCACTTCCGTCACCCTGGCCTTCCTGCGATCCATGACCCGCCTGATCTCCTTCGGCGTGCTCCTCGGCCTGGTGGTGATCTTTGGCCTGCTCTCCTTCCGGGTGATGGCCGGCTTCCTGCTCCCGATGCTGCTCGCGGCGATGCTGGTGGTGATCTTCGGGCCGATGCACCGCTGGATCCGCGAGCAAACGCGCTGGCCAGACTGGGCCGCGGCCGGGCTCTCCACGCTCTTGGTCGTGCTGATCGTGCTCGCGCCGGTTTCGCTGCTCATCTTTCGCGCGGGGGGTGACGCGGTGGGGATTCTGAGCCGGCCCGATGCCATGAAGCTCGATCCTCATGTGCTGGACGGGCTCGTCGTCCGCTTCAACGAGGCCACGGGGCTTCAACTTACGGCAGAGAGCGTCAACGGCGAACTCAAGCGGCTCGTCGAGGAGTGGATCGGGCCGATCGCGGCCCGCGCCCCCGCGGTGATCGCCAAGATCCTCATTGGGGCGATCGTCACGATCGTGAGCCTCTTCTACTTCTTTGCCGATGGTGGTCGGATGATCGAGGGCGTCACCCGGCTGATCCCGCTCGACCGCCGCTACCAGTGGCAGCTGCTCGAGGAGTTCGAGGAGGTGAGTCGCGCGGTCGTCAGTTCGATCCTGCTCGCCGCGGTGGTGCAGGCGGCGCTGGCGGGACTGGGCTTCTACGTCGCCGGCCTTGGGAAGGTGTTTTTGCTCACGCTCCTCACCTTCTTCGGCGCGCTCGTGCCGATTGCGGGTGCCGCAATCGTGTGGGGTGCGGCCAGCCTCTATCTGCTGTTCTTTGAGAAGGACACGTGGTCGGCGGCCGGCCTCGCCCTCTGGGGCTTCTGCGTGGTCTCCACCGTCGACAACATCATCAAGCCGCTGGTCCTCCACGGGCAGTCGAAGCTCCACCCGCTCCTGGCCCTGCTGAGCGTGCTCGGGGGCGTGGGGGCCCTCGGGCCGATCGGGATCTTTGTGGGGCCGATCGCCGTCGCCTTCCTGCAGGCCGCCCTGACCATGCTTCAGGCCGAAATCGGCAGTCTTTCGGGCGAAGAGGGCCCCGGCTGGAGCCGACCGACGACAGCCCGGCGAACCGACCCGCCGACCGGCCTTGCATAGGCGGGTGTCGGGAGGGTGGAATCGTGGGGCCGCGGCGGATGCCCGCGGACCGAAGAGAAAGGATCGATGATGCTCGATTTTGTGCTGCTGGTGGCGACTTTCCTGATGACCGGCATCGAGGCGGCCTACGTGCCGACCGATGAGGGCGGCGGCGACTACCTCGTTCGCGTCGAGCCAGACCTCGTCAAGAGTTCGAGCCCCTACCAGTTCACCAGCGACGTGCCTGCCGACGCCCGCGACGTGCGTCGCGTGCGCATCTTCGTGGGCGACGCCTGGCCGCCGGCGGTCGAGCGGGCCGTGCTCGAGGCCTCCCGGAAGCCGCGCACGGCAGCGCCCGTCGCGGTGACGTCGGCGCGGCTCGCCGACACCAACCCAGGCTCCGTTGGCGTCGTGGCCGAGCGTCCCTGGGGCTGGTTGATCGGCAGCCTGATCGCCCTCTTCATGTCGCTGGGTGCCAACGCCTATCTCAGCATGCTGCTGGCCCAGATGCGGCAGCGGTATCTCCGCGACATCCAGCAGGGCGTGGTGTAATCGGTGGTGATACGGGGCCGAGCGTATTTCGGGTGCAGGTAGACAACCTGCACCTACGTGTGGCGCGCGAGGCCCGTACGTAGCCGCAGGTTGGTAACCTGCGGTGACTCGCGCTGCTGGTGCAGGTAAGCAACCTGCACCTACGTTGGATCGCGAAGCGTTAGCGGCGGCGGCCGCGTTTCGGCGCGTCGCTCGCCGACCCGAAGAAGAACGCCTCGGCCGGCCAGAGGTCGCCCTCGTCGGCCGGTGGCGAAACGGGTTCCGGGACCGGCGGTGCGATCGGCGTCGCTTCGACGACCGGCGGGAGCGGCCGCGGCTCGGGCTTTGGTTTTGGGCGGGGCTTCGGGGCCGACACGGGCACCGTCGCGACGGTGCCGAAGAGCGGCGCGGGGTCAGTGAACGAGCGGACGTGGGCGCCGGCGGCTGCAAACGTCTTCGCCACGTGCTCGTGGCAGGTGAGCACCAGCATCTGCCGGTCGGACGCCTGCTCCGCGATGAACTCCACGAGCACGCGGGCCGCCGAGCGGGCCCGGGCGTCGTCGAAGTTGACCAGAGCGTCGTCCATCACCACCGGCAGGCTGACGTCGTGCCGGCCGAGGTCGCGGATCAGGGCCAGCCGCAGGGCGAGAAACACCTGCTCGCGGGTGCCTCGGCTGAGCCGCTCCGGATTCCAGATCTCGCCGTCGAGGTCGTGCACCTCGAGCCTCGCCTCGTCGATCGCGGTCGTGATCGACGGATAGCGGCCCTCGGTGAGTCGGGCGAGCCACCGCGAGGCTTCGCGGAGGACCGGGGGCTGATGGTCGCGGGCCACCGCGGCTCGCGTCTGCTCGAGCAGCACGTGGGCCCGATGGAGCAGGTCGCGCCGCTGCTGCTGCTCGCCGAGCCGCTCCTCGATCGAGGCGAGTTCGGCCTGCAGGCTCTCGAGTGTGTGGTCGTTGGCAGCCGCAGCCACGCGATCGGCAACCACCTGCCGCCGCTCGGCTGCGGCGGCCAGCGCGGCGCGGTGCCGCTGCGTCGCTTCGCGGGCCTCGCCGAGCCGTTTTGCCAACGGCACCACCTGGGCCTCGGCCAGCCAGCGGTCGATCTCCGGCGGCTCGGTCGTCCGCCGCCGGGCTTCGGACCAGGCGAGTTCCGCCACCGCGGCGGCCGTGCGGGCCTCTTCGTATTCCGGGCGGCGGTCGACCTTGGCGAGAAACTCCTGCTCCGTCTCCACGCCCCAGCGGACGAGAAACTCCTTCACGGCACGCTCGGCCACGCGGACCTGCCGCAGTGCGCTGCGATGCCGGCGGCGGGCCGACTCCAACCGCCGCGTGAGCTGGCTGCGGCGCCGGATCGCCGACCGTTCGGCATCGAGCCGCTCCTCGAGCAGTTTGAGGTGGTCGCCGGGCATCGCTTCGGGCACGAGTTCGCACTCCACGAGCACCTCGTCGATCCGCCGCGTGAAGGCGGCGAGTTCGTCGCGCTTGTGGCGGGCCTCCTCGGAGAGCCGCTTGCGGTCGTCATCGAGCGTGAGCAGCGTGTGGCGGTGGGCGGCGATCTGCCGCACCTCGCGGGGTGTGAGGGTGGCGGGTAGGCCACGCGACGAGAGCGCCTTCCGCCAGCGGCCGCGGGCCACGGTGCGGGCCTCCATCGCGTGAGCGAGCGACTGCTCGGCGAGCGTGATCTTGTCGGCCAGCACGTGCATCGAGCCCTCGCGGGCGAGCAGTTCCTCGAGCCGGTCGACCTCGGCCTGCGCGAGAGCCAGCCGGCGGTCGAGCGAGAGCGTGGCATCGGCCGGGATCGCGCCATCGAGCGCGCCGCACTGCTTGACGAGTTCATCCCGCTGCTCCTTCGCCACCTCAAGTTGGTGCCGCAGGGCGTCGAGCCGGACGGTCGAGTTTTTGTCGAGCGACCAGGTGGTGACCGACGCCACGCCCGCACCCGCGAGCCCGAGTGCCGCCATCGCGTAGGCCATCTGTCCGGTGACCTCTCGGGGCAGGAGCAGCCCCGAGAGCAGCATGCCGATTCCGAGCGTGAACAGCGTGCCCAGGCCGATCAGCCACGGGGCCGGCACGAGCTGATCTCCCACGCTCTCGGCCACCTCGCGATCGACCCGTGCGATCGTGCGGTCGAGTTCGGCGAGTTGGTCACCGGCGGCCATTCGCTTGCGGATGGCGGAGGCGCGGCCGGTGGCCTGCTCGATCGCCTGGGCGATGGTGAGCCCCGCCAGGCCTGAGCCGGCGCCCTTCACGCTCCCCTTGGTGTCGTTGAGCGACCGCTTCGATTCGGCGAGGACCCGCTTTGCCTCAGCCACCTCGCGGGAGGCGCGGGAGCAGTCACGGGCGCGGGTCTTGAGCGGGCCGAACGAGAGGGCGAAGCCCTCGGGAAGGAGTACATCGGGGATCGTGTCACCGTTGGTGTCGAGGTTCGCGGCGACCGGCACTACCCGCGAGAGACCGGCCACGCCCACCTGCTCGCCGAAACGGCGAGCGGCGAGCCGCGCGTGGCTCTCGGCACGGGCCGCTTCGGCGGTGAGCCGTTCGAGCTTCGGCGCTTCGTCGAGGATGGCCGTGACGCTTGCCCGCTTCCGCCACACGGCGGTCTCGACGGGGAGCTCCCGCAACTGGCGGGCATACTTGCCGCGGTACTTCTTCCGAGTTTTGGCGAGCCGCTCAAGCCGCCGCAGCCGGCGATTCGCCAGCCGCCATGAGTCGCGATCGGGATGCACGAGCGGCGCCGACTCGAGCGCCGTGAGCTGCTCCGTCGTCGTCCGCCACTCCGTGTGCAGGGGCTCGAGTGCGAGCACGCCGCGAACCACGTCCTCGGCCTTCAAGGCCGCTTCAATGCGCGGCTCGATCGCCGCGATCTCCGCGTCGAGATGGGCCAGTTCGGTCCAGAGGCTGCCGGCGACGACGGCGGGCGAGCCGGCCGCCGCCAGCCGCTCGAGGACGTCGGTCCGCCGGGCCTCGAGCGCGGCCAGCGGTGAGACCGTGGCGCTGGGGGAATCGATCCGCTCGATCGCCTCGCGGAGGTGGCCGAGTACGCGGGCGACGGTCGAGCGGTCGAGGCCTGCGGCGAGTTCGTAGAGTCGCCGGCCGCAGCCCTCGGGCTCGAGCGTCCGCAGTTCGTGGAGTTCGTCGAGTCCGAACGCCATCACGCTGGTGAAGGTGGTTTCGTCGATGTCGCCGACGATGTCTTGAAGGTAGATCTTGTGGCGGCTGTCGCGGTCGTGGCGGGGGTCGACGTCGGCGATCCGCACCAGGTCTCCGGCGTCGCCGCCGAGCCCGACCACGTCGTCGGCATAGCTCTCGTTGGTGAGCGTGCGAAGTTCGGGGCCCTCGTGCCGCCGCTCGATCGCGATCAGGGTGTCTTCCGGCGGCATGCGGACGAGCAGTTTCCCGGCGCACGGCTTCCTGGCATCGAGCACGCCGCGGCGGAACAGCCCCTCGAAGCCGAAGAAGACGGCACGCACAAACTCCAGGAGCGTGGTCTTGCCCGTCTCGTTGGTGCCGTAGAGCACCTGCACGCCGGTGCCGAGCCGGTCGATGGAAGTGTGGTCGAGGGCTCCGAAGCGTTCCACTTCGATGCGTTCGATGAACATGGCAGGCTCCGCAATGCGTCGGGATCAGGACGTTGGTGGTGAGGGGCGTGGTCGAGCGGTCAGACCGACTCGATCAGTTCGAGGGCGAGCCAGCCAGCCTCGCGGGCCTCGGGGGCCGCGAGGGTCTGCGACTCCTCGACCATCGTCACGATGTCGGCGAGCGCCGATGAGAACGACGTGGTCGACCCAGGCCGGCCGCCCGAGCGGGCGTGGCCCAGCGGGGCGAGCGACTCGGTGGGCTCAGCGACGAGTTCGTGGCACCAGACGCGGAACGTCTTGGCGTCGTAGAGTTCGCGGAGGCGAGCGAGCGTCTCGGCGGCGATTTCGCCTACGCGGACGCGGCGGGCCACGTTCGTGCCGCAGGCCACCGAGCAGCGGACGAGATCGACGGCCGCCGCACGATCCAGCGGCTGCTTCTCGAGGGCGGCCCAGATGGCGGTGGCAAGTTCCTCGTCGCCACCGGTTGACGACTCGATCGACACGGTCCGCCAGGCAGCGCGATGGGTGGGAACCTCGCGCCACGTGCCCCGCCAGTCGGCATGGGGCGCGGCGAAGGCATCGGTGGCTACCTCGATTGCCTCACGGTCGAGGAGCGTGAGCGTGCAGCAGGCTCCCGGTGACGCCTCAGCGACGCCGCGGGCCTGGAGCGCAGGCAGGAAGTGCACGCCCGGTGGGAGCGACTGCCCCTGCCGCGACGCCCAGATCCAGAAGGCTCCCGGCTGCGACCAACTCGCCGACGATGTCGCCGCGGCCGCGAATGCCGCGGCGGAGGGCGTGGTTCGTGGGGTGGGGACGACGCCGAACTGCGGCTCATCGCCAACCCATTGCTGCTGGCTCCACAGGGCGTTGTCCCAGCCGATCACGATCCGGCGGTGAAGCGGTGACGGCTCCGCGGACACGGTCGCGGCCGCGCCCGTACCGGCCGGTCCATGGGCGGAGACGATCTCGACGGCCAGGCCGCGGACTTCGAACTCCAGCGGCGCCAGCGGCGTGACGAAAAACAGGCCGCGTGGCTCGCCGAGCATGCGGGCCAGCTCGTGGCAGACCAGCGGCTCATCGACGACCACCACGGTGCGGCAGCCAACGGCGGCGAGATCGGTGATCACCCGACGGAGGCCTGCGGCCTGCGCGGGACTGGCGCGCGAGGGATCGAGGAGTCGGCCGCAGATCACCAGCGCCGCCGCCTGGCTCCGCGTGGCCACGGAGGCGGCCTCGGCAAGCGACGCCGCCGCGGCGGTCGTCACGCACTCGGCAATGTCGGCAGGTGCCCCCTCGGGCGCGGCGATCGGACGGTGGATCGCCGGGTCGAATGCGAACACGATGTCGGCCACGCGTGTCACCTCCTCCATTACAGGGCGCGCCGAACCGTCGCCTTCCAGGCGCCGATCCGTGGCGGAAGGAAATACAGGAAAGATGGGGGCAATGTAACGCCCGCAGGCCGAATCACGCCACGTCAAAAAAGCCGCGGCCCGTCCGCCCCGCGGCGGTCAGGTGGCCAGCGGCGGGGGAGAGGCGGCGAACGTCCGCAGCACGCGGTCGGCCCAGGCTTCGTCGCTCGCGTCCGGGCCGATCGCCGCCACGACGCGGCTCCGCAGCAGCACGCCCTTCTCGAGCGGTGCGGCAAACAGCCTGCAGGTGACGCCGCAGCGACCTGCCGAGGTCTCGATGTCGATCCGCCGCGCGTCAGTCGGATGCACCGCGATGAGGCAGGACGATCCCGCGCGGCGGGCGAGAATCGCCGCGGCACTCTCCGGCAGCGCCGCGCCTGCCGCGATCGGCCTCCAGCGCGAGGCGTCGCCGCCGGGCGACCAGAGGAGGCTGTCGGCAGCGATGTCCGACCAGACGTCCACCGCCACCTCCGTTTCGAGGAGAGACGTCTGTGCGGAGACGACCACCTCCCATGACGTAATGCCCTCGTGGCGGCCATGCGATCGCCACATCGCGGTGGACCGCAGTCGCCGTGGGTCGTCGGGCTCGTAGGTCGCGACCAGATCAGCACCGCGGAGCCAGTGATCGGCGAGCGACGAAAGGTTGACCCCCAGCACCGCATCGCGGCCGCCCGACGCCGCTTGAATCTCGAGCCCGCGGCCTGCCGCCGCGACGTCGATCTGCCCACCACCATCAGCGTGCGGCCAGGACGCCACAGTTCCGGAGATCGACCACGTGGCGGGAACGGCAGTTGGCGAGGAGTTCACGAGAGGATTGCCGGGAGAGGAAAGGGACGATTCACGGCAAGGATTGTAGCGGGACAGTCACCGCTCCGGGCATCACGTGGCGGCTGCTACACTGCCGCGTCATCGCGGTGCCACGCATGGCCGTCCGCGTTCACCGTCCGCGTTCACCCTGCTTCCCATCCCGTCATGTCGTCATCCCCCGATCCGCTTCAGGTTTGCGAGTCTGCCGCCCGGGCCGGCGGCCGTGTGCTCCAGGAGTGGGTCGGCCGCTTCAAGGCCACGTCGAAGGGGCCTCGCGACCTCGTCACCGAGGCCGACCATGCGTCTCAGGCGGAGGTGCGTCGGGTCCTGCTCGAGGCTTTTCCGGCGCACGGGTTTGTGGGAGAGGAAGGGGAAGGGGGCCGGCCGCCGCTGCCGCCCGGGGCGGCTGGCCACTCCGGCAGCGGCACGCGCTGGATCGTCGATCCGCTCGACGGCACGACGAACTACGTCCACGGCTTCCCTGCCTACTGCGTGTCAATCGCACTGGCCGACGGCGACGACCTCGTGGTGGCGGCGATCTACGATCCGCTGCGAGACGAGTGCTTCACGGCCCGCCGCGGTGGCGGTGCCCGGCTCAACGGCGAGACCATCGCCGCCGCACGAGTGGACGCGCCGGCCGATGCGGTCGCCGCAGTCAGTTTTCCCGCGCAGGTGACGCCAGACTCGCCCGCCATCGCCGACTTCCTGGCCGTCCTTCCCCACGCCCACTCCATCAGGCGGACGGGTTCAACGGCCCTCAATCTCGCCTACCTGGCCTGCGGCCGGTTGCACGCGTTTTGGGTGCGACGGATCTGCTGCTGGGACGCGGCGGCGGGGATCCTCATCGCCCGCGAGGCGGGGTGTGCGGTGGGGCCGTTTCGAGACGGGCCCGCCACGATTCCACTCGATGACCCCGCCTTCATCGCCGCCAGCAGCGGCCGCCTGTATGACGCGTTTCGCGAGATTCTTCGCTGACGTCCGGCCGGCCTGTCGTCAGTGACGGTCGTGACGGTTGTGAGGGATGGGGAAAATGACGGCTCTGCGTCGGGTTTCGGGCTAGGCTTTCTCTGGTCCCCTGAACAGCACGCACCGGCCCGCATGCGCCGTTCGTCTTCCATCACGTTGTGTTCCCGGTTGCGGTCACGCTGGCCGAGGATCGCGGTCTGCGCGGTCGCGGTGGTGATGGCGTCGTGGCATGAGGTTGTTCCCGGTCAGTCACCGACGCCCGCAGAGCGTCCCTTCGCTGGTGGCTCGATCGAGGAGATTCAGCCGGAACTCTTCTATGTCCCCGACGAGGGCGGCCGGTTGGTGCCGGTGCCTGGGTTCCGGTACCGTGATTTCGTCGACCTGTTTCGCATCAAGGAGGGATTGGCGGGAGGACTGCAACCGCCCGGTGCGGTGCTCGAGAACGTCGTCGTGAAGATCGACGCCCGCGAGGTCGCGCCCCGCGCGGAGGGCCACGGCCAGGTGACTTGTCCCGCCACGGTCGAACTCACCATCAGGCAGATTCACGGAGGCTGGACGCCGATTCCGCTCGAATCGGGAGGGATGATCCTTTCCGCAGCGCCGCGGCACGAAGGCCCGGGCCGGATGATCGTCGATGTCGAACCGGGCCGCAGCGGCTATCGGGCCTGGTTCGACGCGACGCCAGAGGCCGGCGGAGACGTGCGGCACTCGGTGGTGCTCGAGGGCCGCATGCCGGTGGAGTCGACCGCGACGCACGAAGCGTTTGCCTTCCGGGTGCCGGCCGCGGTCGCGTCGCAGATCGACGTCATCTCACGTCGCCTGACACCCGACGTCACGGTCTCGCCTGAGTCGGCCGAGCCGTCGGTGACGGCCACCGCCGATGGCGGCAGCGTGGTCTCAGTCCGCGGCCTCGCCGGAGATGTCCGCATTCGTGTTGGCGACGAGTCGGTGGGCCGCAGTCCGGCCGCGCTGGCCACGAGCGAGAGCACCGTGCGGATCGACGGCCGCAACGCCGTCACCGAGACGACCATCCGCCTGGGCAACCTCGCCGCCGGACCCCGACGCATGACGATCACCCTGCCGCCCGAGTCGGCCCTCCGTGAGGTGAAACCGCCCGCCACGCTCCTCGCCCGGGGCGGCACCCGGGACGCCCCGACCGCCGAAGTCTCGCTCGACGTGGCCGCCGATGGCACGGCGATCGTCGCGCTCGTCTGCGAGCAGGCGATCGACCCCACGGGCGAGGCGTCATTTGAAGCGGTCGGATTCGGCGTCGACGGGCTCACCGCCTGGCGGCAGTGGGGTCGAGTGAGTCTCCTCGTGGACGGCGAGTGGCTCGTCACCTGGAGCGACGTGCCGCAGCTGAGGCGGGTCGATCCACCCGCGAACGTGCGGCAGCCCGGATTCGTCGCTGCCTTCGCCTACGACGCCCTGCCGGCGTCGCTGCCGCTCCGCGTGCGGCCACGGCGGAGCCGCGTGGTGATCGAGCCCGAGTACCGCTATGACGTGGCGGGGATGCGGGTGACGCTCGACGCGAAGTTTCGCGTGGCTGCACGCGGCGCGCCGGTCGGCAGCGTTGTCATCGGCCTCGACCCCGCGTGGGTCGTCGATGAGATCGGCCCACCGGGCGCCGTGGACGCCGCGGGGGCCACCAGCGACGACGGTCTGCTCGTGGTGCCGTTCGCGCAACCGTTGACGGGCGACATCGTCGTGATGATGCGGGCGACCCTCCCCGTCGAGACGGATGCCGATCGCGTGGCCTGGACTCTACCGACACCACGGGCGGACGTCGTCGGGCCCGCGGTGGTGGCCATCGGGGCCCGAAGCGATATCGAACTGCTCCCAGACAACGAGTCGATCATCGGACTGGTGCGGCAGACCGCGGCGTCGGCGGCCGTTGCCGATGCCGATACCACGGCCCTCGTCTACCGGCTCGATGCTGCGGAGGGCGGCTTCGCGGCCAACCGTCGGTTCCTGCCGCGACGCATCGAGGCCTCGATCGCCGCCCAGGCCTCCGTCGACACCACGGAGATTGCGGTCGAGCAGGTGATCCGGCTCAACGTGCTGCACGTGCCGCTGGAGTCCATCGAACTGGCGGTGCCGGCCGCGGTGGTCGACGCCGGAGGCATCACCGTGCGACAGGACGATGCGCCGCTCGATCCGACGGAGGTCGGCCTCGTCGATGAGACCGCCGCTGACGCGGCGCCCGAGACACGGGTGCGGGTGATCCTGCCGGAGCCGCTCCTCGGCGAAGGTGAATTGTCGGTGCGGTTCCGCATTCCGACGCCCGCGATCCCGCCGCAGTCGACCGTGGCGATCGACATGCCGCTCGTGCAGCCGCTGGAGGCCGCGATCGGCCGGGAGACGGTCGCCATTTCCGCGCCCGACTCGACCATCGTCGGCGTCCGCGGTGATGCCTGGCGGCGCGACATGGCGCCGGCCGCGGCGGCCACGTTGGGGTGGACTGCCATGAAGCCGCAGCGGGGCGTGCCACTGACGCTCTCCACCCGTGGCGCCGATGCCACCCGCAGCATGGTGATCGAGGCGGCGTGGCTGCAGACACGGCTGATGGGGGGCATCCGCGAGGAGATTCGCAGGTATGTCGTGTCGTCGGCGAGAGATGCGATCGTGTTGACCTTCCCGGGTGTCGCCGATCGCGAGGCCGAGTCTGCCGTGATCCACGAGGTGCGACTTGACGGCGACCTGGTCCCGGCGACGGTGCGTGGCGGCAGACTCGTGGTCGATCTGCCGAGGACCGATCCGGCCCGCCGGTGGCAGCTCGATCTGCGGTCGACATCGCGCCGCGACACCGGATGGAGCGGAGTCGCCGCCAGCCTCGGGCTTCCTGGTTCGATTCGCCTCGCCCCGCCCGTGTTCGAGCCACCGGTGCTCGAGCGGCGGTTCTACTGGACGCTTCACGTGCGGCCCGATGAGCATGTGTTTGGACTGCCAGCGGGATGGACGGCGCAGCAGCGATGGCAGCGGGGGAGGATCGGCTGGGAGCAGCGGCCGGCCGCCACGCCTGTGCAGATCGCCGACTGGATGGAGGCGGTCGCGATCGGTCAGGACACCGGGGTGGATCCGGCGCCGCGCGGAGGTCAGTTGCCGCCGCTCGCAGAGCGATCGGTCGTGTTCTCCGGCGTTGGTTCCCCAGGTGATTCGGTGCTCTGGCTCGTTCCGAACTGGTGCATCGTGCTTGTCGCATCGGGGGCAGCCCTGGCGGTCGGGCTCGCAGCGGTCTACCGGCCCTGGTGGCGGAGTTCGGGCGTGTGGATCGCCTGCGCGGCAAGCCTCGCCCTGGCCGCCGCCATGAGCCCCGATGTCGCCCCGCTGGTCGCCCAGGCGGCGGCGCCGGGGGTCGTTCTCGCTGCGGTCGCCTGGGCACTGCGGGCCTTCGCCGAACGACGATCCACCAGCGGGGGATTGCGGATGGCGTCTCCGCCGGCCCCGGCCAGTTCGCTCACGCGACTCAACGCCGCGTCCCCGTCGCTGATCGTCGCCTCGGGGATCGACGACGCGTCGACCACGACCCAGGCGAGGAACGCATGAACCGCATGCTCGCGTGGCCGGTCGGTTGGTGCGTGTGCATCGGCATCGCTGCGTCGCTCGCTGCGGAACCGGGCCCCGACGACAACCTCGAGTTCGTGCGGGTGACGGTGCCAGCCGAGCGGCTCCGCGAGGTGCCGCTCGACGGCGGCCGGCTCGTCCCGATGCCGTTGGCGGACTTCGACCGGGCGGTTGCCGGACTGCTCCCCGATGCCGAAGCGCGAACGCCGCGTCCGCTCGCCGACCAGGCACGCTACGTGCTCGCGGCGGACGAACGGGGCCGGCTCTCGGGCCGTCTGGAGTTTGATCTCGGCGCGACGGCCACCGCGATCGGCGGTGCCGTGCCGTTGGGGGCGCTCTGGGTGGAGCGGGCCGTGCTCCGCTCGGACGACGGCGTGGGAGAGGCGGTGGTCTTTGGCATTCCTGGCGGACGGGTGGCAGTCAAAACGCCATCCGCGGGCACCTATGCCTGTGACATCGCCTGCCAGCCACTCTCAGCCGGCGAGTTTCACGTGCCGCTCGTTGCGGCGCTGATGACGCGGCTCGATCTCCGGCTTCCGGAGACGACGCGGCCCGTGGTCACCCATCGCGGCACCGGCACGGTGGTCGTGTCGCGGGCCCTGAACGGCGCTGGTGACTGGCAGATCGATCTCAGCGGTGTCGAGGCGATCGATCTGGCGATCGTGCCGCTGGACGAAGGGCAGCCGCGGGTTCGCTGTTGGAATCGCATCGTGGTTCGCGGACGTCAACTCGACGTCGCGGTGCGGATCGTGCCCGAGGGCCCGTGGCAGACTGGGGTGATTCGGCTCCGCTGCGACGAAAGGCTCGACGTGATCGGCGGCCGGCCGGTTGCCACGCCGGGATCCGACATCGCTCCGGTTGTCACCGACGCGGGGTGGATCGACATCGACGTGCCGGCGTCACTCGCCGGGACCCTGGTCCCGCTCGACGTCTACGGGGTTGCTGAGGCAGCGATCGACCAGCCGTTCGCCTTGCCGGTGCTCCGCCCCACGGCCGACCGCTGGGCCGGCGGCGGCACGACGCTCGTCGTCGATCCCGCATTCGCCGTTGCGGCGATCGATGTCGACGAGTGCGTCGTGGTGGCGCCGTCCGCCGCTGATCGCTGGCCCCTCGCCGCGGGTGGGCCGACGGTCCGGGGCGAGGCTGCGACGATCCATCTCGAGCAGCAGTCGGCCGCGGCGCGGGCAACGGTGACGATCGATCCTCGTATGCCGAGGCTCGACACGGCTCGCGTCACGACGCTCGAACTGTCGCCGGGGGCGGTGCTCGGTCGCGCGGCGTGCGAGGTTCGCGTCGCCTCGGGCGAGGCCTTTGTGATCACTGGCCGCATCGCACCGGAATGGTTCATCGATTCGGTGGAGGCCGTCGAGTGGCCTGCCACCCCAGTGGCGTCGACCGACGGTGACCGTCCCTTGCCGGCCGCCGATCGGGATCGCACGCTCGACTGGCGGGTGGTTCAGGCGTCTGGCTCCAGCGAACTGCGGATCGGTTTGGCGGAGGCGGCCACTCCGTTGCGGCCGCTCGGTCTGCGGATCACGGGTCATCGCCGCGGCGTGCCGATCGGCGGCGAGTTTCTCACGGGCGACCTCGACATGGTGAGGCTGGAGGGAGAGACCGCGGAGTCGTCGCTGGTCGACTATCGTGTCGGCCCCGACGCGGTCATCGAACTCGACGGCGCGGCGATGGGGGTCGCGGCAGCGGACGACCAACTCGCCGCCCTGGCCGAGCCCGGGGCGCCGCGGGGCCGCATTCGCGGAGGTGACGGCGCCGCTGGCGGTACCGGTCGGCTCGTTCGCCGGCGGCCGCCGCTGCAAGCCGACGTGCTCGTGCAGGTCGTCGCGCGTGATTCGCGGATCACCGAGTCTCTCGCTTTCACGTGCCAGCCCGACGCCGGCGCCGTCGACTCCGTCGTGGTCAGGGTGTCGGAGCCGCTCGGCGATGCGGTTGAGTGGTCGCTCGTTGATCCACATGCCGGCACGCTTTATGCGCGGCGTCTCGAGCCCGGTGGCGCTCCGGGAGACGATCGGGCGACGGGCCAGGAATCATGGCTGGTCGAGTTTCGTCCGGCAGTCGAGGGGGCGGTGACCTTTCGAGCGACGCGAACGCGGCCGTTTACGGCCGCCGTCGCGGTGCCACTCGCCTGGGTCGATGGAGCTACCGACGCCCGTGGGACGATCGTTGTCCGCGGTGCCGGCGGGACGCGGCCCAGCGTGATCAATCGTGGGCTCGCCGAGCGGCCCCCTCAGATTCCGGACGATCGCTCGACCGCCGTGGTCACGGAACTCTCATACGCCGCCGACGCCGAGGTGCCGTGGCGCACGGGGGAGCCGCCGGTCATCATCGTGCCGCCGGACGTGGCGGAGGCGCGGGCCTGGGTGTGGCAGGAGTCGACGACAGCCTGGTGCCATGATTCCGGATGGATTGAGTGCGAGACGGTGTTCGACATCGAGAACCGGGGTCGCACCGATGTTGCGTTGACGGTGCCGGCCGGCTTGCGGCTCGATGAGGTGTCGATCGACGGCGAACCGGCTCCCTTCGAGGTGCCTTCCGAGGTGGGCGGCACGACGAGCGTGCCGCTCCCCACCGGCCGCGGCAGGATTCGGCTGCACGTGCGCGGCGTTGCGGCACGTGAGGCCGCATTCGGCGTCTGGAGGATTGATCCGATCGCCTGCGCGATCGACGTGCCGGTTCTCGGCAGGACCCGCGAACTGAAGATGCCCGCCGATCTCGACCTCTTCTCGCCGGGGCGAAGCCTGCCTGCGGGGGATGGCTGGATTGAGCGGCTCTTCGATGCCACCGTCGCGCGGCCCGGCTATGCGATCACCGACCCGGCCCCCAGCGAGGCCGGCTTTCGCACCATCAGCGTTCCACCGTCCGGAACCGGCCCGTCCGTGGGCGTGCTGGTGATCCGGCGGCGGCTGCTGTCGACGGCATCGATCGTCGTTGCGGCGCTCGCGGCGTCGGTTGTCGGCTGGGCCACGCGACGACGTCCGCGAGTGGCGGTCACGGCAGTGGTGGGGCTCGCGCTGGTGGCGATCTGGACCCCAGCGCCATTCGCGTCGGTCGCCCGGGCGGCATGGTGGGGAGGTCTGGCCGGAGTGTGGTTTGGTGCGGCGGCCGGCGCAGCCCGGCGGGTCACCGTGGGCATCGGGATCGTGCTCACGTTGCACGTGCCGGCAACCTGTGCCGCCGACCCTGACCTCGGCTCCACGAGGGTCCCCGCGAGGGTCTATGTGACCCCGGCCGCAGACGGCGGCATGGCCCTCGTGCCCGAGCCGTTGTTTCGGCGGCTCACCACGGCAGCAGCCGAGGCGGAATCGGTGCGCGTTCGCGGCTGCCGGCTCATGGTCGCGCCGCAGGGGCGGTGGCGGCTCGAACTCGAGGTCGATGGGGACCACGGGGGTGTGCTCACGCTCGACCA
>JBEIQP010000148.1:0-5824 GCA_040376455.1 Planctomycetaceae bacterium
AATGACGTCCCTGCCGACGGCGGCGGCCGGCGCCGCCCCCCGGCGCCTGGCCGCCGGCTTCGCCCTGCTCGGATTCGCCGCCTTCGGCGCCGCGGCCTGGCTTGATCCCTACGACGCATCGGGCCGACCGCTGGCCCAGGGCACCCACCGGCAGCTCGGCCTGCCTCCCTGCATGCTCCATGTCGTCACCGGACTACCCTGCCCTGCCTGCGGCATGACCACGAGCGTGGCGCTCCTGGCCCACGGCGACGTCGCCGCCGCGTGGAGGACCAACTGGGCCGGCACGCTGATCGGTCTCCTGGGCGCGGCGGCCACGCTCTGGCTTGCCGCCTGCGCCGCGGGTCTGCCCGCCGGTCGCTGGCCCGCCGAGGCCACGGTGCGCCGACTGGTGATCGCGGCCGCGATCCTCGCGCTCGTGCGGTACGCGGCCGTGGTCGCGGGCTGGCTGCAGCGCGCCTGACCGGCCGGCGGTCCATTTGACCAACGGTTGGCGGGAAAATAGTCTGCCGCGGTTGCCAGCCCCCATCGGAGACGTCATGCCATGACCGATCAGCCCATGCCCGAACTTCCCCCGCTGCCCGCGACCGTCGCCCGGTCGGAGGGCCCCACCAAGACCAGCCGCCTGGCGGTCGCCAGCCTCGTGCTCGGCGTGCTCTCTTGCCCACTCTCGATCTTCGCCGGGATCCCGGGGCTCGTCTGCGGCATCATGGGGCTCAACCGGATCTCGCGAAGCGAGCGGGCCGCCGCAAGCCCGCGGTTGACCGGCCAGGGCATGGCGATCGCCGGCGTCATCCTCTGCGGCATCTCCACGTTCGCCCTGCCGGTAATGGTGGCCCTGATGCTGCCCGCCGTGCAGGCGGCCCGCGAGTCAGGCCGTCAAATGGCCTGCTTGAACAACCTCAGGGGCATCGCCCTTGCCATGCACATGCACAACGACGCCACGCACCTTTTCCCCGCGGCGATCACCGACGCCGACGGCAAGCCGCTGCTCAGCTGGCGGGTGGCGATCCTGCCCTTCGTCGAGGAACTCGCCCTCTACAACGAGTTCCATCTCGACGAGCCCTGGGACAGCCCGCACAACCTCGCGCTCGTGCCGCGGATGCCGGAGATCTACGCCTGTCCTTCCGCCGGTCTCGACGCGGGCAAGACACGCTACCTGCTCCTCGACGGCCCCGGCTCGGCGTTCGAGCAGTCGAAACTTCGCGCCGGCGAGGGCGATCACGCCCGCGTCTGGGGCACGTCCGTGGGCGCGCTCGACGGATTCGCCTCGACGACGATCATGGTGGTCGAGGCCCCGGCAGACCGCGCCGTCGCATGGACGAAGCCCGAGGACCTGAGCGTCTCGCCCGCCGAGGCCGCCGGCCTCGAGGATCAGGCCGGCCACGCCGGCGGCATCCGCAATGCGGCCTTCATGGACGGCTCCGTGGGGCGGCTCGACGACGACCGCTGAACGGCCCGGGCCATGCGCCCGCCGCCCCGGCAGGCGCCGGTCAGAGGAGGTGACGGGCCTTGATCGCCAGGTATTCGTTGACCGCAGCGGCGGTGAGTTGATCGGGCCGGACGTCGAGCGTGAGCACGCCGTCATGCCGCAGGTCGGCGAGCACCTGCCGGCGCCAGCCGAGGATGTCGGCGGCCGCCGCGGCGTGATAGAGGGCGGCATCGGCCTCCGCCCCGGCGTCGCCCGCCGCCCCGACCCGCTCCAGCGGGGCGACCAACGCCGGATCGCGGAGCAGCGCCACGAGCGGCAGATGCCGGCCCACGGCGGGGGCGAGGTGCCGGCGCAGGCTCGACGCGTTGCGGTCATCGATGAGGTTCGTGATCACGATCAGCAGCGTCCGCTTGCGACACTGCCGCTGCAGATGGACCAGCGCCTCGTCGAAGCGGCTTTCGACCAGTTCGGCCTCCACGTCGTGGCCCGCCGCGATCATGCGATCGAGCTGGCGGCGGCCCCCGCGCGGCGGCAGCCAACGCAGGATCCGATCGGAGAAGCAGAGCAGGCCCGCCTCGTCGCGGTGCGAGAGGGCGACGTAGGAAAGCGTGAGCGCGGCGTCGAGCGCCGCATCGAGCATCGAAGTGCCCGCCGTGCGGTTGACCATCATCCTGCCGCAATCGACGGCGAAGACCACCCGCTGGCTCTGATTCGTCTGGTGATCGCGGACCGTGAGCGTGAGCCGCCGCGAGGTGGCCCGCCAGTCGATCGCCTTGTAGTGGTCGTCGGGGGCATAGTCGCGGAGCCGCTCGAATTCGTTGTCGGAGCCCACCCGCCGCGTGCGGCGGACGCCCAGCAGCGACATCCGGTTGAGCCGGGCGTAGAGGGCGTAGCGGCTGATCTGCTTGAGCGCCGGATAGACCGCCAGTTCATCGCGGGCCGGCAGCGCGTGCAGCACACGCCACAGCCGCAGGCGGCTCGGCGCCCGCACGAAGATCCGCTCGAGGAGGAACGACCCGCGCTCCCGCGGCACGATGGCATGGCGGACGCGGCCGCGGGACCGTCCCGCGAGCCGCAGTGCGGGCGGCGGCTCCGCCTCCTCCAGGAGCCCGCCGACGTCGTCGCGGATTTCCAGGTCGTGGGCCCGTCGCGAGCTGTTCTCCACGACCACGTCGATCGGATGCCGCACGCCCCGCGTGGCGATCGCCCCGAACTCCCGCCGCGCCCGCAGGGCCGACCGCCGCGGCAGCGTCGTGGCGTCGCCGACCGCCACCGCGAGGATCGCCAGGTCGAAGGCGAGCACGGCCGGCCAGCCCGCCGGCGCGAGGTAGAGCCCCAGCGAGAGCACGAGCGGCGCGAGCGCCAGCAGGACCAGGCGGGCGGTGGGGGCGATCACAGTCGGGGCACCTCGATCGTGCGCAGCAGGGCGAGCAGCGCCCCGTCGGCCGTCTCCCCGGCCACCTCCGCCTCGGGCGCGAGGATCACGCGGTGCCGCAGCGCGGGAAGCACGAGGTCTGTGACGTCGTCGGGCACGACGTACGGCCGGCCCGCGAACGCCGCCAGCACGCGGGCTCCGCTCACGAGCGCGATGCCGGCACGCGGGCTCGCGCCCAGCGCGAACGCGGGCCAGGAGCGGGTCGCGCGGACGATCGCGTTGATGTAGGAGATCACCCGGTCATCGACCCGCACCGCCCGGCACAGATCCTGCACCGCGAGCACGCGGCCGGGGTCGAGCAGTGGCCGGATCGACTGCTCCACCTGCTGCTCCAGCCGTTCCGGACGGCAGTGCAGCCGCAGGATCGCGTCTTCCTCCTCGGGTTGCGGATACTCGACGACGAGCTTGAACAGAAAGCGATCGAGCTGGGCTTCGGGCAGGTTGTAGGTGCCTTCCGACTCGACCGGGTTCTGCGTGGCGAGCACGAGAAACGGCGGCTCGATCGGATGCGTCGTCCCGTCCACCGTGACGCGCCCCTCCTGCATGATCTCGAGGAGCGCGGCGTGGGTCTTGGCCGGCGAGCGGTTGATCTCGTCGGCCAGGAGGATGTGGGTGAACACCGGTCCGGGGCGAAACCGGAACTCCTGCGTGCGGGCGTCGAAGACCGGCTGCCCGGTGATGTCCGAGGGCATGAGGTCCGCGGTGAACTGGATTCGCCCGCAGGAGCAGCCGAGGGCCTCCCCCAGAATCCGCACGAGCAGCGTCTTCCCCAATCCGGGCACGCTCTCGATCAGGACATGGCCGCCGGCGAACAGGGCGGCCAGGGCCAGCCGCACGAACTCGACCTGCCCGACGTAGACCTTGCCCGCCTCGGCCATAAGCGCGTCGATCGTGTCGCGCACCTCGACGAACCGCCCTGCGTCCGCCCCGTCGTCGGTTTCGATCCTCTCCATCGCGCGTGCCTCCTCGAAGGTGTCGGGTCATCCGTTCCTAGCTGTCGCGGTCGCCCTGGTGCCGCCAGGCCGCCAGCCGGCGGCGGGCGAAGCCTTCGTCGCCTGACCTGCGCAGCAGCGAGCCCAGGGCCTCGACGTGGTGGCCGAAATCCTGCGGCCGCCCGGCGCTCTCCCGGCGCGGCCGCCCGAAGATCGGGAACCTCCACCAGCAGAACAGTCCGATCGCCAACAGGGCCTGGGCCGCGATCCAGGGATGGGGTTGGACGGCGAGCATCCGCCAGGCCGACGCACCGGGCTTTTCGTCCCGCTGCGGCAGGACCTCCGCCGATCCGACGACGACGACCCGCGCCGCCGTGGGCAGGAGGCCGACGAGTTCGCGGGCCAGCCGGCGATTGCCCGGATCCACGAGGCCGCCGTTGAGCAGCGGCGTGGCCGAGGCCAGCAGCATGATGCGGTCGTCGCCGCGTGACTCGACCAGCAGCGGCTCCCCGGCATGCGTCCAGACGGGACTCGTGCCACGCGGCGGCTCCAGCCGGCGGTGCAGCTCCCAGCGGGCCGTCACGGCCGGCCGGCCGGCCGCGGCGCCGATGTCCACCTCGATGGGCGGCGGCACCGCTGCCGCCCGGGCGGCGAGCCCGTAGCCCAAGGGCAGTTCGTCGTCGTCCGCTGCTTCGTCAACGGCTTCATCCCGCGCCGGGAACGTGACCCCGAGATCGGCCCGCAGTTCGGCCAGCGCCTCGCGCTCCCGCCGCCGTGCCTGTCGTGCCTTGGCCTCCGGCAGGCCCGCATGGGTCGCGACGGTGCGCCAATAGTCGACGGCCGCATCGCCGTCGCGGATCACGAAGATGAGCGTCTGCGCGCCGTCCGCCGCCAGAAATCGGCCGAGCAGTTCCCGCGCCGTGTCGTCCGGACGGCCAAACCCGTGGCCGAACACCACCGCCACGTCGTGCATCCCCACCATCCGCTCCGAGAGCCAGCGCCGGGTGGCGGTTTCATGGCCGGCATCGCGGAGGAGTTGCACAAACGCCGACACGCCGTTGAGGCTCTCGCCGCCGACGGTGCCGTAGCGGACATCGGGATCGCGGTCGCACCCCGCACCGCAGGCGACGAGCAGGAGGGCGGCCACGCCCCACCGACGCGACGAGGCATTCATGCGGAAGCCCCCCGGGCTCGGGCCGCGAACTCGCCGCGTCGATCCCAGACCTCGTGGAATGCCTCGCGGGCGACCGGCAGGCGGCCGAAGAGCGCGTCCTCGAACAATCGATTCGACCGCCGAAACAGTCCGCCGATCCCCGGAGCCGCCGCGGCCACCTCGGCCGCGTAGCGGCGGGTGGTCTTGCCGCGGGCCAGCTCGATCACGCCCCGGCCGTGGAGCTGCACGAGTTGCCACCCGTGAAAGAGAATGATCGCCGCCGCGAAGTCGCCGGCGGCGGCGAGCCGCGCCGTCTCCGCGAGCAGGTCGCCGTCGTGACGGCGGGCGGCCTCGGGCAGGGCCTCGAGGACCTCGTCCCCGAGCACCACCGCGACCCCGACCGGCTTGCGGGGGGCGGCGGCGGTGCTGCGGCCGATCCCGAAGCGAACCAGCAGCCAGATCGCCGCCGCGAGGATCGCCACCAGGATCGCGATCATCACGAATCGCGCCGCGGCGGCCAAAGCCCCCAGCCGTGGCCGTGGCAACGACACGTCGGCCGGCTCCGGCTCGACGCGGACCATCGGCCGGTAGGCATCGGCCTGCGGGTCGTACCACGGAAACCCCTGCTTCCCGAGCGCGGCGCGGACCGCGGCGTCGTCGGCCGCGGCAGGTGGTGCCGCGGCTGCGGCGGGGCTGAACACGCAGCCCACAGCCAGCATCGCCACCGCGACGGCGGCCCGCGTCGGCCGGAGCCGCGCGTAGGTTTCCGGGGAGCGGAACTTCAGTTCCACGTCCCAGCCTTCGTGGCGAATCCGCGTGTCGAGGTAGGAGAAGAAGCGGAACACGGTCACGAGGGAGGCGGCGCTCCAGAAGGC
>JBEIQP010000128.1:0-7450 GCA_040376455.1 Planctomycetaceae bacterium
ACGTGGGAAAAGCCCTCCATGGCCTTTTCCCACGTGATCGACCGCAGGCCCAGGTGGCGGCCGATCAGCGCTCGCCGTCGTGCGCCGGCCGTCCGCTGAACTGGCCCTCGAAGATCCCGATGTCGATCTTGAAGGGCCGGTGTGACACGGAAAGCTCGCCCGCGAACGGGTAGCCGAAGAGCGAGACGAGATAGAGGTTCAGCGCGATCACGAAGGCCACCAGTGACGTCAACAGCCACTGCAGCCGCTGGTTTCCCACGCTGAACAGGCCGGCGAAGAGCACGGTCACCGCGCCGCCCAGGATCAGCACCGCCCATTCGACCGTGGGAATGCCGTACTCGGCCGTGGTCGCCCGTTCGCGTCGTCGATCCCAGAGATCGCGAACCTGCTCCAGGAGCAGCGGAAAGACCGCCTTCTGCGATTCAGTCTCCGGCTCGAAGTCGTCGAGCGATTGGACCAGCTCCAGGGCCGTGCCCCGCGCCTGCACGCTCATCCGTGCCTGGCCCATCAGCGGCCATTCGACCTCCACCACCTGATACGCGTAGGTGCGACACAGATCCTGCATCCGGCCCCGCTGCGGCTGCGGCAGCCGTGCCGCGAGGAGGAAAATGTCGGCGAGGCAGTTCGACTCCTGCTGGACGATGTCCATCGCCCGCTCGAACCGCACCATCGCATCGACGACGATCAACCCGAGGAGCACGGCGTAGAGCGTGCCGACGATCGCCAGCAGGTTGCCCGTGGCGTCGTGCGCCTTCCGCCGCACCTCCTCGGGAAACAGCCACTGCACGAGGCCCATCAGCAGGATCGCGAACACGATCCCCGTGCCGACGATGCCGATGCCGCACCAGAATCCGGTGAATTCCATCGTCCCTGCCCGTCAGGGGCTCCTCCCGCCAAGGGCCGCCTCGACGGCCGCGTCACCGACGGCCGGGGGGAGGCAGGTTTCGCCGCGACAGACGTGGAGCGTAACCGCCGTCGGCGTTCCCGGGCGACCCCGAAACAGGTGGTCGAGCGGCAGCCCTGGTTCCGGCGCGGCCGCGGCGGCAGACGGCCGCGCCGCCGTCACGGCCCGCGGTGCGAACCGCGCCCGCAGGGCGGCGAGCACCGCGCGGGTGTCGATGGTCTGCGGATCCCCCACCACCACCCGCTCCTCGACCGGCCCGATCGCGAAGTCGATCGCGAGGAGCGACTGCGGGACGGCGGCCGGCGCCCGGGCGGCCAGGGCCGCCACCGCCTCCAGGGCCCGCTCGCCGGCTTTCCGGTAGCGGTCCTGTCCGGTCAGCGCGGCCAGTCGCAGGAGCACCGTCGCCGCCATGCCCGTCGAACTGGGCGTGGCGTTGTCGAGCAGGTCGGGCTGCCGCAGGATCAGCCGCTCGTGCGCGGCCGATGTCTGGAAGAAAGCGCCGCAGTCCGGATCGACGAAGCCGTCGGTCGGCGTGTCGCCCAAGAGCGTGTCGGCGAGACCGGAGGCCGCCGCGATCCACCGCTCGTCGAACGTGGCCTCGTAGAGGCTCACGAGGCCCTCGGCCAGGCAGGCGAGATCGTCGGCAAAGGCCAGGCCGCCCGTCCGGCCCCGCCGCCACTGGTGCGCCAGCCGGCCCGCATCGTCGCGGCACTGGTCGAGCAGGAACCCGGCCGCCCGCTCCGCCGCCGCCACGTAGCGGGGTTCGCCGAGCACTGCCCCGGCCCGGGCGAGGGCGTCGATCGCCAGGCCGTTCCAGGCCACCAGCACCTTGTCATCGATGCCGGGCCGGATCCGTCGCCCGCGGGCGGCGTGCAGGGTCGCCCGGGCCACCGCGAGCCGCCGCTCCAGTGCCTCCGGAGCGAGGCCGCGTTCCGCGGCCACCGCGGCGATCGGCCGCGGCAGATTGAGGATCGAGCGGCCCTCGAAGTTGCCCTCCGGCGTCACGTCGTAGACGGCGCAGAACAGTTCGCCGTCGGTCTCGCCGAGCAGATCGCAGATGGCCGCGGGGGACCAGACGTAAAACACCCCCTCTTCCCCCTCGCTGTCGGCATCCTCGGCGCTCCAGAAGCCGCCGGCGGGATCGGTCATCTCCCGCAGGAGGTAGTCGAGCGTGCTCCGCACGATGGTGGCGAACGGCTCGTGGCCGGTGACGAGAAACGCTTCCAGAAAGGCCACCGCCAGGAGCGCGTTGTCGTAGAGCATCTTCTCGAAGTGGGGCACGAGCCAGCGGTCATCGACCGAGTAGCGGGCGAAGCCGCCCCCGAGCTGGTCGTGGATGCCGCCGGCCGCCATGCCGGCAAGCGTCCGCGTGACCATCTCCACGTCGCCGGTCCTGCCGCTCCGGGCCGCCGTGCGCAGGAGCAGCCTCAGGTCCATCGCGTGGGGGAACTTCGGCGCCGCGCCGAAGCCGCCGTGCACGGGATCGAAGGAACGGGCGAGCGCCGCCGCGGCCGACTCGAGCAGCGCGGCCGACACGCCCGGCCCGTCGGCGACTGAGGCCGCGGGGCGGGCGAGCGCCGCGGTGATCTCCGCCGCCTGCCTCCCCACCGCGTCGCGGCGTTGCGACCAGGCCTCGATCACGGCCCGGAGAACCTGCGGGAACGACGGCATCCCCATCCGCGGTTCCGGGGGCCAGTAGGTGCCGGCGAAGAAGGGCTCCAGCGTGGGCGTGAGGAACACGCTCATCGGCCAGCCGCCGCGGCCCGTGAGCAGTTGCACCGCGGCCATGTAGACGGCGTCGAGATCGGGCCGCTCCTCGCGATCCACCTTGATGCTCACGAAGTGTTCGTTCAGGATCGCGGCGGTCGCTTCGCTCTCGAAGCTCTCGTGCGCCATGACATGGCACCAGTGGCAGGCCGAGTAGCCGACGGAGAGGAAAATCGGCTTCTGTTCCCGGCGGGCCCGGGCGAGCGCCGCGTCGCCCCACGGCTCCCAGTGGACGGGGTTGTCGGCGTGCTGGAGCAGATAGGGGCTGGTGGCGTTGGCGAGTGCGTTCATGCGGGTCAGACTACCCGACGACACGCGCCGCGAGCGGGCCCGTCAGCCGAGCGTCTCGCCGGGCCCGGGAAACCTGCGGTGCTCCACGTCCTCGCGCCACCGGAGAAGCGCGTCGGCCACCGAGGTCTTGGCGTCGGCGTAGGCCCGCACGAACTTCGGGACGCGATCGAACGAAAGGCCGACGAGGTCGTGCATCACGAGCACCTGCCCGTCGCAGCCGGGCCCCGCCCCGATCCCGATCGTGGGCACGCCGATCGCGGCCGTGATGGCATCGGCCGCGGCCGCCGGAATGCACTCGAGCACGACGGCAAACGCGCCGGCGTCGGCCGCCGCCCGGGCATCCGCCATGAGCTGGTCGAGATCCCGCTGCATGCGGTAGCCGCCGAACTGGTGCACCGCCTGGGGCCGGAGGCCGACGTGGCCCATGACGGGAATGCCCGCCGCGACGATGCCCGCGATGACGTCGGCCTGGCCGGCGGTTCCCTCGAGCTTCACCGCCTGGCAGCCGGTCTCCTTGAGGATCCGGGCGCACGCTTCGACCGCCGTGCGGACTCCGAGGTGCTGCAGCGGAAACGGCAGATCGACGACCACCAGCGCCCGGGTGGCGGCGCGCGCCACGATCTCGCCGTGGTAGATCATCTGCTCGAGCGTGGCGGGGATCGTGGAGGATCGTCCGGCGACGACCATCGCCACGCTGTCGCCGACGAGCACGCAATCGACCCCCGAGGCATCCGCGAGCCGACCGGTCGGCCAGTCGTAGGCGGTGATCATCGTGATCGGCCGGCGGTCGCGGCGCGCGGCCGCGAGATCGAGCACCGTGACCCGTCGCCCGCCGGTCGGCCCGGAGGGCTGCTGCGGCGACGAAGGGGTCATGTCAGGCTCTTGAAGAAGTCGTTGAGACGGCTGTCATCGGGGGCCGCGTCCGCGGCCGGTGCGTCCGCGGCCGCCTCCGGCTGGTCGCCGCCGGCCGCCACCTCGATGGTCCCGACCGGCTCCGCCGCGCCGCTCGACATCGGGACGGTGTCGCCCTCGCGGCCGGCCTCCGGTGCGGCGGCGGCTGCCGAAGCATAGTCAACGCGGAAGGACACGCCGCCGACCTGGACGATCCCGCCGGGGCTCACGCGGGTCGCTTCGCTCGCCGGCATCTCCGCGCCGTCGAGCATCGTGCCGTTGGTCGATCCCAGGTCCCGGACGTAGACGACGTCGTCCTTGACGAACAGTTCGCAGTGTCGGCGGCTGACGCTGTCCTGCTGGATGCGGAATTTGGCCTCCTCGCCCCGGCCGACCAGGATCGGGAGGCGGACGGCGACGGCCCGTTTCTGGCTCGCGGGCGAGACGATCACGAAGCGGATGTCCATGGGAGAACGGCCCAGGTGTCGGACCCGGGGGTAAGCGGCGCGGGCGGGGACGATCGGCGGGGCAACGCGGAACCCTCGATTCTACCCGTGTTCCCGGCGGATCAAAATCGGCCGGCCTCCCGGTCCGCGCAGAAATCCTGCGTTGCCCAGATGATGACCTTGCGGCGGTGGGTCGCACCTCTATAATCGCGGGGTTCCCAACGGATTCCTGGCCGATTTCGTCCCGATTGAGGGCGGTTCGCCGGGCGGTCCCGCGCGGGTGTAGCTCAGTTGGTAGAGCACCACGTTGCCAACGTGGTTGTCGTGGGTTCGAATCCCATCACCCGCTCCTTTTTGCAAGTTGCAGTCTTCGTCCCCTCCGCTCCGCAGCCCCCGGCCGGCGTCGCCGCCGGTGAGCCGCCCATGCGGTGATCCGGGACCACTTCCCCCGTCGTTTTCCCGATCCCAGACCCCGCCGGAACCGTCCATGGCCTCGTCCGACACCACCGCCGTCGCCGCCCCCGAAGCTGCCCCGCAACCGCTCAACCTCGACGTCTCGATCGACACCGTGTCGACCTGCGAGCGGCGCGTGAAGGTGACCATTCCGCGCGCGGACATCAGCCGGTATCAGGACGATGCGATCGGCGAGTTGATGCCGTCGGCCCTGCTGCCGGGCTTCCGTCCCGGCCGCGCCCCGCGGCGGCTCGTCAGCAGCCGCTTCAAGGCGGAACTCTCGGACCAGATCCGCTCGAAGCTGCTCACCGATGCGATGACGCAGGTGTCTGAGCAGCAGAAGCTCGCGCCGATCAGCGAGCCCGATCTCGATCTCGGGGCCGTGCTCCTGCCGGATGACGGCCCGATGACGTTCGAGTTTTCGATCGAGGTGCGTCCGGAGTTCGACCTGCCGAAGTGGAAGGGCCTGGCGATCAATCGGCCGGCCCGTGCGATCAACGAGGCCGACGTCGATGAGGCGCTGTCGAATCTGCTCCGCGAGCGCGGCCGGTTCGTGCCGCACGACGGCCCGCCCGCCGTGGGCGACCTGATCGTCGCCGACATCCGGTTCCTCGACGGCGACAAGGTTCTCTCCCAGGCGGGAGAGGTCGAGATCATCGTCCGGCCGAAGCTCTCGTTCGCCGACGCTGAGTTGGCGGGCTTCGACGCCCTGGTGGCGAAGGCGAAGCCCGGCGCGACGGTCACCGCCACCGTGACGGTGTCGAACGAAGCGGCCGTCGAGGAGCTGCGCGGCAAGGACGTGACGTTCGAGCTCAAGCTGCTCGAGGTCAAGAAGTACGAACTGCCCGAGATGACCCCGGCCCTGCTCGAGGAGCTCGGTGGATTCGAGACGGACGAGGCGCTCAAGGCGCTCGTGCGGACGCAGTTGGAGAGCCAGCTCGAATGGCATCGCCGCAAGCAGGTCCGCCAGCAGGTGGCCAGCGCCCTGACGGCCTCGGCCGGCTGGGATCTGCCTCCGGCCCTGCTCCGGCGGCAGGCCCAGCGGGAGCTGGAGCGGGCGATCCTCGAGTTGCGACGCAGCGGCTTCGACGACGATTCGATCCGGCGCCACGTCAACGAGCTCCGGCAGAGCGTGATGGCCAGCACGGCCCGCGCCCTCAAGGAGCACTTCATCCTCGAGCGGATCGCCGAGGACGAGGGAATCGCCGACACGGCCGCCGATTACGATGAGGAGATCCGCGCGATCGCGGCCCAGTCGGGCGAGTCGCCGCGCCGCGTGCGGGCCGGCCTCGAGCGGCGCGGGCTGATGGACGTGCTCCGCAACCAGATCATCGAGCGTAAGACGATCGACCTGATCACGTCGCAGGCCTCGTTCAAGGACACGCCGTTCGAATTTCGGAAGCCCGATGCCGAGGCCATCGACCATGCGGTGTGCGGCGTGGTCGTGGGCGAGGAGGAGATTCCAACGGCCACGCAGGCCGATCCGACGGCCCGGCCCGGAAGCCGGGGCTGACGCCGCTGCGGCGGACGTCCGTCCTCCCAGGGCACACGGCCAAGCGAACCACCATCACCCGAGACCATCATGCATCCCCGCCCCCTCGATCCGTCGGCCTCGTCCGCCTACCGCGATTATCAGCGGCAGCGGCAGATGACGCTCGGCGACCTGCTGCTCGAAAACCGGATCATCCTCCTGCAGGGCGAGATCTACGACGGCAACGCCAACGAACTGGTGATGAAGCTGCTCTACCTGCAGAGCGAAAACCGGCGGAAGGACATCCACTTCTACATCAATTCCCCCGGTGGCAGCGTGACGGCGACGATGGCCATCTACGACACCATGCAGATCCTGTCCTGCCCCGTGGCCACCTACTGCGTCGGCCTGGCCGCCAGCGGCGGGGCGGTGCTGCTCGCGGGCGGTGCCAAGGGGAAGCGCTACGCCCTGCCGCACGCCAAGGTGATGATCCACCAGCCCTACGGCCAGGTGGGCGGGCAGGTGAGCGACATCGAGATCCAGGCCGACGAGATCATCAAGACCCGCGCGACGCTCAACGAGATCCTGGCCCACCACACGGGGCAGCCGATCGACCGCATCGCCAGGGATACCGATCGCGACCGCTATCTGACCGCCACCGAGTCGAAGGAATACGGCCTGGTGGACGAGGTTTTGACGAAGCCGCCCGTCGTCGAGGACGAGCAGGAGAAGGGCTGACGTCCGCGTCGCAGCGGCGTCCCCGGTAGGACCACGAGCCAGCACGAGAACCGCACACCATGCCCCTGATTCCCTACGTCATCGAGAAGAGCGGCCGCGAAGAGCGGGCGATGGACATCTACAGTCGCCTGCTCAAGGACCGGATCGTGTTCCTCGGCAGCCAGGTGAACGACGAGGTGGCCAACGCCATCGTCGCCCAGTTGCTGTTCCTGCAGTCGGACGACCCCAAGTCCGACATCCACCTCTACATCAACTCGCCGGGCGGCAGCGTGACGGCCGGCCTGGCGATCTACGACACGATGCAGTTCGTGACCTGCGACGTCGCGACCTACTGCATCGGGCAGTGCGCCTCGATGGGGGCGGTGCTGCTCACGGCGGGCGCCAAGGGGAAGCGCCGGGCCCTGCCCAACGCCCGGATCATGATCCACCAGCCGCTGGCCGGCATGGAGGGCACGGCGGAGGAGATCATGATCCACGCCAAGGAATTCA
>JBEIQP010000022.1:0-30355 GCA_040376455.1 Planctomycetaceae bacterium
CGGACGTCGACGCATATGCTATGACGTTTTATAGTTATGGCCCGAGTGATGGCCCGCGCGGCGAGGACAGCGACGACATTCAGCGTGACGTCGTCGCTCGAGCGAACGACATCATCAAGGACGCTGGCGGCGGAACAAAGGTCGCGCTCGTCGGCTGGAGTCGGGGGGCGATGATCGCCCTCTGGGCAGCCAATGATCTCAGCGGGCCGGCGGCTCAGGTGGGGGGCATGCAACGGACAGTCGAATTCGTTGGCCTATATGATCCCGTGGACATGGCGACGGCGATTCCAAGCGACGAACACTTGCGCGGAGAAAATGCCGCAAGGATTCAGCCGGGCATCCGCCGCGTCATGATCGTCGGGCCGAAGGAAACCCCGAACAACAACGTCGACTATCCTGTCGGGCTGCCAAGCTATTGGACGGGTCTCATTCTCACGCCCGACCCGATTTTTGTACGTATGGCTCAGAATGATCGAATCACGGCCTTGGGCGCGACGACCGTGGTCGATCGCATCGAGTACAACGCATCTCACGGAGCAATCGGAGGCTGTCCGGGATACAACGTGCATCTCGTGAGTGTTCCGGACGGACGCTACAACTACGCTGACGATCGCCAAAACAGCATCCGTAGCGACAAAGACATTCGCAATGGCTTGCGGGCGGCCGGGCTTTTTGTGCCTGATCGCGATGAAGACTGGTACGGTTTCCCCGAGACCCGACCTATCAATGGCTAGCGGCCCCACGATTCGCCACAAGGAAGCGTTCTCATGAGCCCTTGGATGCGTCACGTGCTGTTTCTTCTGCCTATCGCCGGCTTGTGGGTAGTCGTAGTCTCGTCTCATTCGCACGCCTGGGCTCAGGACTTCGGGCTGGATTACCGCATTCCTGCCGGCTTCGTGTACGAGGAGGCGTCTCTCACTCCGGAGAAGGCTCGTGAGTTGGCAAAAGGGCATGCCGTACTGACGCTTTTGAAGGTGACGGCGATTCCCCCCGAGGTCGCCGAGAACCTCGTGACTCCGTACCTAGACACCTTTCTGACGCTGCCGGCCCTCGAAACTATCGATGCCGATGCTGCCGCAAAGCTGTCCGTCCGTCGCGGCTATTTGCGGCTGTGGGGCGTCACCTCGCTGACCCCGGAACAGGCGGCAGCGCTGGTCGGAAGCCCCGGCCAAGGACTCGAGGTCACGGGCGTGCGGGAGATTACGCCGGAAGTCGCTCACGCCTTGGTGCGAGGCAAACGGGACGCGCTCCGGCTTGGGCTGACGTCGCTTCCTGCCGACATTGCTGAGATTCTTGCTGAGTTTCCCGGAGAGCTCTGGTTCCCGCGGCTGGAAACGCTTTCCCGGGAAGCCGCTGCAGCGCTGGGCAAGCATCGCAAGGCGATTGACCTTGGCCCGGCAGATATTTCGCCCGAAGTGGCTGAGATACTGCTCCATCACGATGCTCCGATCGGCCTGACAAGCGTGAGGAAGCTCGCGCCCGGCGTTGGGGACATTATGGCCAGGCATAAGGCAGACGTGAGGCTCGAAGCTGATGAAATAGACTCGGTTCTGTTGGCCAGAAAACTGTTTTCCGAACGAAACGCACCATCGAGTGTAGTAAACCTGCGCACCATGTCGCCCGAGATTGCCGCGGAGTACGCGCGTCGCGACCCCGGATACCTGAAACATCTTGATTCGCTCTCGTTGGAGGCGGCACAAGAACTCGCGAAATGCAACCAGGACATCAGTCTTCCCGCCATCACGAAGCTCTCGCCAGAGCTTGCGACCGCACTGACCGAGCGCACGCGGGCGGTTTACCTACGGGGCCTCAAGGCCCTCGACGGCCCCGATGCCGTCGCAGTCGCCGAGGCGTTGGCGAGCACGCCCGCTCCGGTGTACATGCCATTTCTTGAGCGAGTCTCTGCTCCCGCCCTGGCCGCACTGCGAAAAAAGGCGACGATCAAGATTCCGCCCGACGAGAAGCTGACGATCGTGCCATAGACGGTATGGCATCACGAGCGGCCGGGCTGGATTTTGTGCCTGATCGCAATGAAGACTGGTACGGTTTCCCCGCGACTCGACCCGTCATTCGCTAGCGTTCCCCCGTGATCTAGAACCAGGAACCGTTCCCATGAGCTCTTGGATGCGGCAGGTGCTGTGGCTTCTGCTCGCCGGCCCGTGGGCGGCCGTCATGGCGGCTCAGGGTGATATTGTGAACCCTAGGAACGATTATCACATTCCTGCCGGCTTCGTGTACGACGAGGCGGCGCTCACTCCGGAGAAGGCTCGTGAGTTGGCAAAAAGGCATGCCGTGCTGACGCTGTTGAAGGTGACGTCGCTTTCCTCCGAGGCGGCCGAGAATTTGGTGACTCCCTATCTCGACACCTTCTTGACCCTACCGGCGCTCGAAACAATCGATGCCGATGCTGCCGCAAAGCTGTCCGTCCGTCGCGGCTACCTGCGGTTGTGGGGCATCACCTCACTGACCCCGGAAACGGCGGCGGCGCTGGTCGGGAGCCCTGGCCAAGGACTCGAGCTCACGGGCGTGCGGAAGATTACGCCGGAAGTCGCTCACGCCTTGGTGCGAGGCAAGCGAGACAAGCTCGGGCTGGGCCTCACCACACTTTCAGCTGACATCGCTGAAATTCTCGCCGAGTTTCCGGGACAGCTCTGGTTCCCGCGGCTGGAAACGCTTTCACCGGAAGCTGCGGCAGCGCTGGGCACGCATCGCAAGGCAATTGACTTTGGCCCGGCAAATATTTCGCCCGAAGTGGCCGAGATACTCCTTCATCATGATGCCCCCATCGGCCTGACAGGCGTGAGAAAACTCGCCCCGGGCGTTGGAGACATCCTAGCCAGGCACAAGGCGGAAGTATGGCTCGAGCTCGAGGAAATTGACTCGGCGCCCTTGGCAAGAAAACTGTTTTCCGAACGAAACGGGTCATCGAGCGCGGAAAACCTTCGCACGATGTCACCCGCGATCGCCGCGGAGTACGCGGCGCACTATCGCGGCGGGCTCGTTCGCCTTGACACACTCACTGTGGACGCGGCGAGAGAACTTGCAAAATGCAAACGGGCTATACGATTCTTTGCCATCACGAAGCTCACCCCAGAGCTTGCGACCGCACTGACCGAACGCACGCGGGCGGTTTACCTGAGTGGCCTCAAGTCCCTCGACGGCCCCGATGCCGTCGCCGTCGCAGAGGCGTTGGCCAGCACGCCCGCTCCGGTGTACATCGATTACCTCGAGCGAGTCTCTGCTCCCGCCCTGGCCGCACTGCGAAAAAAGGCGACGATCAAGATTCCGCCTGACGAGAAGCTGACGATCGTTCCTTAGGAGGAAATGCGGGACGGGAGCGGATTTTCTCCCGGCTGGCTGCCCTGTTCCGCAACGCGATTGACATGGCCGGCTACCGTGCGACCGTGCTGGCCGAGATCGACTCGATCGAACGATCGGGGACGGGAGCCGATTCGTTCATTCAGCCGGTCAGGCTGCGATCGAAGGGGTGCCGATGCGCGAGCAACCGCGCCGCGGCACGAAATCCGCTCCCGTCCCAAGTTTCGAGTTCAGCATCCGGGCCGACAAGGACATACGCGCTGGCATGCGTGCTGCCGTCCTGACATTTGTGCCGGATCGGGATAGAGCGTGGTATGGATTTCCAGCCCAGCGGCCACCGGAGGAGCATCGGGGATGATGTCGCGTTTCGGCGAGTATGTTTACGAAGCGATGTCGGTCAGGCGTCGCGGAGGGCTTCCCCTTCTCACGCGGGTGATGCTGTTGGCAGCCCTGGTCATGATCGCACCTGCGTACTCAGACGAAGAAAGGCGGGATTATTTCGGTGACTACCGCGTCCCCTCCGGGTTCGTGTACACAGAAGCTACGATCACCCCGGACAAGGCGCGTGAACTGGCGCAAGAGCAGGTGGTGCTCGCCCTTGCGAGTGTCGCCGAGGTATCGCCCGCAGTCGCCGAAGCTCTGGTCATTCCCGGACGAGACACGGTTCTGACGTTGCCGGCGCTTGCCACCCTGAATGAAGAAGCGGCGAATATCCTCTCGCAGCGGCCCGGACGTTTGCGGCTCTGGGGGCTCAAGTCGGTCACGCCGGAGGTTGCCGCGGCACTTGTCGCACACGATGGCGACCGGCTTGAATTGAACGGCATCACAGAGATTTCGCCCGCCGCCGCTCGGGCACTGGCCAAGGGCAGGCGATCGTGGGGGCTCTCGGTCGGGCTTATCGATCTGCCCCCGGAAATCGCCGCCATTCTCGCGGAGTTTCCCTATCACCTGGATTTTCCGTATCTCGAGACGCTCTCGCTCGAATCAGCGAGGGCGATCGCAGAGCACGGGGAGGTCGTGCAGAGGGGTTCCGAGACGGTTGGTCCGAGACTCGATCTTGGCAAGGCCCGGCTCACCCCCGCGATAGCCGAGGCGCTCCTCGCGCACGACGGCCCCTTGAGCCTCAACCGACTGAAGAAGCTTGAGCCCGGCGTCGGCGATATCCTGGCGAAGCACAGGTTCGAGGTGCTCCTCATGCTTGAAGAGATCGACTCGGTGCCACTCGCCAGAAAGATTTTCTCGCAAAGCCATCGATCATCGAGCGTCGCCCGACTGCGGACCATGTCGCCTGAAGTCGCTTTGGAGTACACACGGGCGGTTCCTGGCTCGATTCCTGGGGCGATTCTGGCCCTCGAAACGCTGACGCCGGAGGCAGCAGCCGTGCTTGCAACGGTTTCTGACAGGATAACGCTTCGGGGGGTAACTCGCCTCACACCGCAACTCGCCAAGGCACTGACTGATCGTCAGCCGCCGGTTCATTTGCTTGGAATCAAAACCTTCGACGGTCCCGAGGCCCTGGCAGTCGCTGAAGCCCTCGCCGGCACTCCAGCGCCCGTCTACCTGGGGAACCTCGAACGCGTTTCAGCTCCGGCTTTGGCCGCCCTGCGAAAGAAGGCGACGATCACGCTTCCACCGGACGAAAAGCTGACGATCGTTCCGTAGCGGCCGTACTCGCACGGGTCGACCGATCGTAGAAGGACGGGCATGATCTTGCCCTGATCCTGCCCGCGCCTATCGGGCCGAGGACCGCGCCGCGGAGGAAGCGGCCATGATCCGCCGGGGCTTTCCGGGCCGCCGAGCAAGACGCCAGCCGTCGGCGTCTCGCGGCCCTTGACTTGACGCCCCCGTCACGCCGGCTCTCCGGCGCACGAAGCAACGACGCGCATCACGCCGGCAACGCCAACGACGACCACACCGTAAGAGGCCGCTCCACTCCAGCGATCGGACTCGGCCGGCCCCGCGTCACCCCGCCATGGCGCGTTTCAGATTCGCGTCGATCGCCGCCAGGAACTCCTGCGTCGTAAGATGGGGCTGCGCGGGACCGATCAGGACCGCCAGATCCTTCGTCATCTTGCCCTCCTCGACCGTCTGGATGCAGACCCGCTCGAGCGTCTCGGCAAACCCCGTCACCGCCGGCGTGCCGTCGAGCTTGCCGCGATGCGCCAGGCCCCGCGTCCAGGCGAAGATCGAGGCGATCGGATTGGTGGAGGTCGGCTTCCCCTGCTGATGCTGCCGATAGTGCCGCGTCACCGTTCCGTGGGCCGCCTCCGCCTCGACCGTCTTTCCATCCGGGGTCATGAGCACGCTCGTCATCAGGCCGAGCGAGCCGAAGCCCTGCGCGACGATGTCGCTCTGCACGTCGCCGTCGTAGTTCTTGCAGGCCCACACGTAGCCCCCTTCCCACTTCAGCGCCGAGGCCACCATGTCGTCGATCAGCCGGTGCTCGTAGGTGAGCCCCCTGGCCGCGAATTCCGCCTTGAACTCCTGATCGAAGACCTCCTGGAAGATGTCCTTGAAGCGGCCGTCGTAGACCTTGAGGATCGTGTTCTTCGTGGAGAGATAGACGGGGAAGTCGCGGGCCAGCCCATACCGGAAACTCGCCCGCGCAAAATCACGGATCGAGTCGTCGAGGTTGTACATCGCCATCGCCACCCCGGGCGACGGGAAGTCGTAGACGCGCAGCTCCATCGGCTGCGAGCCGTCGGCCGGCGTGAAGGTGAGCGTGAGCGAGCCCTTGCCCGGAATCTTCACGTCGGTGGCGCGATACTGGTCGCCGAAGGCGTGCCGGCCGACCACGATCGGCTTCGTCCAGCCCGGCACGAGCCGCGGAATGTTTCGGATGATGATCGGCTCGCGGAAAATCACCCCGCCGAGGATGTTGCGGATCGTGCCGTTGGGGCTCTTCCACATCGACGCGAGGCCAAACTCCTTCACGCGGGCCTCGTCGGGCGTGATCGTGGCGCACTTCACGCCCACGCCGCATTCCTTGATCGCGTTGGCCGCATCGACCGTGACCTGGTCCGACGTGGCGTCACGGTTCTGGATCGAGAGGTCGTAGTACCGCAGGTCAAGGTCGAGGTAGGGGAGGATCAGTTCGTCCTTGATGAACTGCCAGATGATCCGCGTCATCTCGTCGCCGTCGAGATCGACGACCGGGCCCGCGACCTTGATCTTGCCTGCCATGGTGGTGACTGCTCCTGATCGGGATGGGCCGCTGTCGGCCCGAACGACAACCGCGCGGTGCCGCGGCGGCGATGTTGTACCAACCGGCGGCCGCGGCTCACACCCGGCCGCCGCCATCCGCCTCGATCATGCCGCACAGGCTCGCCGCGGCCGCATCGACCTGCGCGAGGTCGATCCATTCGTCGGCCGTATGCGCCTGGGCGATCGACCCCGGGCCGAAGACCACGCTCGGCACCCCGGCCCCGGAGAGCACGCTGGCATTGGTGCCGTAGCGGGCCGCCACCCGGGCGGCCGCGCCGCCCGACCGCCGCACCGCGTCCGCGAGCCGGTCCACCCACGCCGCAGCGGGCGGGTTGCCACCAGCCTCGGGGAGGCCCGCGCTCTCCAGAAACGGCTCGTGGTGCACGATCCGCGCGTCGCCGCAGGCCGCGGCGATCCGCTGGATCACCTCGTCCCGGGCGGCCACGGGCGATTCCCCGGGGAGCACGCGGCGCTCGATCTCGAGCACCACGAGATCGGGCACGAGATTGACGCCGGCGCCGCCGCGAACCGTGCCGAGGGTGAGGGTGGGGGGGCCGCAGGGATGCCCGGGGTGCCGCGCGAGCAGGTCGCGGGCGAGCGACTCGATCGCGAGGATCACGCGGCCGGCCGGATAGATCGCGTTTTCGCCCTGTTCCGGAAACGCGCTGTGACAGGCCCGGCCCTGCACGGCGATCCGCCAGCGGATCGCCCCCTTGTGCTGCGTGACGAGGTCGAGGCCCGTGGGTTCGGCCACGATCGCCAGCATCGGCTTCCCTCCGATCAGGCTTCGTGCCGCCGCGTCGCTGGCGGGAAATTCGGCCGACGTCTGCGTCCACAGGCGGGACAGCGCCTTGACCCCCGAGAAGCCAAACTCCTCGTTGACGGTCGCGGAGAAGACCACCGTCGCGGCCCGCGGCCTGCCCGACGCCCGGAGCCGGTCGAGCGCCACGAGCATCGCGGCCATGCCCCCCTTCACGTCGCAGGCACCGCGGCCATAGAGCCGCCCGTCGCGAACCAGCGGCGCGAAGGGCTCGATCGACATCCCCTCGGCCGGCACCGTGTCCTGGTGGGCATCCCAGAGGATCACGGGCGCCTCCGGCTCGGTCGCATCCAGCCGGGCGATCACGTTGTCGCGGCCCGGGGCCACGGGCTGGCGGGACCAGCGGATGCCGGCCGTCGAGAACCGCTGGACGAGATAATCGGTCACGCGGCCTTCGAGGTACTCGGGGCCCGAAACGTCGCGTCCCATCGGATTGACGCTGGGGCGACGCACGAGGTCGGCGAGAGTGGCTGCGGCAGCGGACATCCGGCACACCCTACCAAACCGGGCGTCTGGTTTCCCGACCCCGTCGGACCGTGGGCACGCGCCGCGGAAAAATGAAAGTCGGCGCCAACGGAAGCGGTGGCTTTTCGCGGTCGCCGGGGGCCGCATCGGGCGGTGCGGCACTTTTCCCCCGGTCTGCTAGGATTCCAGGTGCCGGATGCGGAAGACGCGCCGCCGCCGGTCCCCTGCACCACCGACCGACTGCCGAGGCGATCCATGTCGTTCTTCCACCACGATCATTCCCGATGCCGACCGCGACGCTCCCGCAACGCCGGCCACCGATGGCGGTGCGGGTCGGCCCTGCTCGGCGCGGCATGCGCGATCATCGCCTGGGGCCTGGCGACCGCGGGCGGCGCGGCGCAGGCGCAGACGGTCGTCGTCGCCGCTCCGGACCGCGCCGGCGATGAGCAGGCGATCCGCGCAGCGGCGAAAGCCTATCAAGACGCACTCGGCCGTGGCGACGCGAAGGCGCTCGCCGACCTCTGGACGCCCGACGGCGACATCGTCGACGAGCACGGCAACGTGCTCAAAGGACGCGAGACCGCCGCGCTCGTCACGAGGACCGACGCCGCCGGGCCCCGTCCCGCAATCCGCATTCGCGACACGCACGTGCGGTTCGTCACCGGCGACGTGGCGATCGAGGACGGCTCCGTCGAGGTGGTGGTGCCCGGGATCGCCCGCCCCCTTCAGGGCCGCTTCACCGCCACCTGGACCCGGCAGAACGGCGGCTGGAAACTCGCGGCCCTGCGCGAGGATCGGATCGAGCCGGCGTCCGCCGGCGAGACGCTCGAGGACCTCGATTGGATGGTGGGCGAGTGGTCCGTCGTGGACGAGCGCGGCGCGGGCAAGCCCGCGGCCCCCGGGCCCGAGAAGCCGACGATCGAGATGACGGTTCGCTGGAACGCCAACCGCACGTTCCTGCTCCGCGACATGAAGATTTCGGCGCCCGGGCAGGAGGGCGCCGAGGGCGGCGTGATGCACGTCACGCAGCGGATCGGCTGGGATCCCCTGGCGCGGCAGATTCACTCGTGGGTGTTCAGTTCCGACGGCGGCCACGGCGAGGCGGTCTGGACCCGCGACGGCGACTCGTGGGTGGCGCGGACCGCCGGGGTGCTGCCCAACGGGGAGCAGACGGCGTCGCTCAACATCTACACCTACGACGGCAAGGACCGCTGCACCTGGCGATCGCTCCCCACGCACGTCGGCGGCGAACACACGCCGCCGATCAACATGATCATGATCCGGAAACCGGGAAGGACGACACCATGAAGTCCCATGCGCTCGTAAACGGGGTGATCGCGACGGTGGCCACCGCCTGCCTGCTCGCCGTCGGGTCCGGAATCGACGTCGCGGCGGCGCAGGAAGCCCGCCCCGCGGGTGCGGCGGCGGCCCCCGATGCCACGCCCGCAGCCGCGGCCGATGAAGCGAGCGACATCGCCCGCAAGGCCGAGATCATGAACGGCCAGCGGTGGCGCCGCGCGATCTTCGAACTCGGCGAATGGCTCGCGTCGCAGGAGATCTACACGCCCGACGAGGTGCGGCGGATCAAGGCCAACTTCAACCGCCGCGTCGCCGCCATGTCGTCCTACGAACTCGAATACCTCCTCGACGACCTCGACGCGAAGTTCAAGATCCTCGAGACCCCCGAGGCCCGCGATGCGCGGTCGTGGGTGGGGCAATACCTCTCGGTGATGTCGGACCAGAAGCGGGCCGAGGTGCTCAAGGACGTGCCGGACGTGGTGACGATGTCGTCGGGCCAGTTGCAGCAGGAGATCGAGAAGCTCGAGCAGAAGCGATCAGCCCTGCAACGGCAACAGGCCGCCTTCGACCAGAGCCGCCGGCAGATGGTGGATCAGGCCCAGGCGGCACGGCAGCAGACGGCGGCCGCCGCCGCGGCCGCGATGTCGCAGGTGCAGTCGGGCGGCGTCTCCTACTCTCCCTATCGTAGCCAGGGGGGCGGCAAGCCGCCGTTCTCGGACGTCAAGGGATCGGGCATGAACGTCGGCGTGGGGCCGTTTGGGGCCTACGTCAATTTCAACGTCGGCAACTTTTGAGCAGGGCCGAGCCACCTCGCTCGACACCGTTCAGGCCGCCCGCTTCACCGGGTCCGCGTCGCGGCCCGGCTCGCGGAGGTCGCCGCCTTCCCGCGTGAGGTGGTGCACGAGCGGGTTGATGCCGCGCTCGACCGCGTCGAGGTGGTCGAGCAGATAGACCGCCGAGTCGAACCGGGGCCCCGGCCGCCGGCCCTCGAATCCGCCGTACAGCAGGTAGTGCACCGCCGGATCGACCCCCGCGGCCACCACGTCGGGATTGTGCTCCAGATACCAGCGGCGATCGAACAGCTCCGATCGCTCGATCAACGCGATCGCCGCCGCGAGATCGTCGGCGGGGATCTCGGGCCGCACGGGGTCGGCCGCGAGCGCCTTCCACAGCCGGCGCACGAGACTGGGCTCGGGAGCGGGAGGCACCGCCGCGTGCCGCCGCAGCGCGGCCGCCTCGGCGGATGCCGCGGCCAGCCGCCCCGCCACGCGCACCAGTTCGCCGTGGAGCTGGACCGTGTTCCGCTCGTCGCCGGCCTGGATCTCCTCCAGCGCGGCCGCGGCGGCCTGCCCTGTCGCACTCGCTTCGCCCCTGGCGACGCGCTCGCGATGCGACGCCTCGTGCAACGCCAACGTCCGCGCGGTGTCCCAGGAGACCTCGCCGCTGCCGGCCGCCGACAACCCCTCCGCTTCGATCCGCCGGAAGAGCCTGACCTGCGGAGCGTCGGCCCAGGCCTGCAGGTCGCCGCGATCGCTCCGCTCCCGATGCAGGCCACGGCTCACGAAGGCCACCAGTTCGCGTTCAGAGGGTAGCCGCAGCCCGGTCGCGCCGGCGTCGCGCAGCTGCCGCGCCAGACGCGCGACCGTGGGCACCGGCTCGCCGATCAGGTCACGATGCCAGACCACGACCTGCGGAAGATCCGCCGCCGCCGCCACGCTCCGACGCAGGTGGAGCTCCCAGAGGGCGAGCCCGTGTTCCATCGCCATGCCGCTTCTGGTGCGAAGGCTCGCGGCCGCCTCCAGCGGATGCCTGACCACGTGCACGCACAGCGGCGCCTCGAGCACCCGCAACCACGCGGGCAGCGTGAGACAGAGCCGTGGATCCTTGATGAACCAGGGACGATGGGCGTCGAGACCGAGGACCAGCCGCGCCGCCCGCGATTCGAATTCAGTGGCGGCCGCCGGCGGGATCGCCGCCTCCGCGAAGGCCAGCGGCCGGCTCCACTCCGCGCCGGTGGCGAGCAGCAACGAGTCGTTCAAGGCGACGACGTCGTGCCGCTCCCAAAATCCCTTCGGGTTCTCGGCATTCGCGGGGAGGCCGACGCCCTCCGGCCCGAAGTAGCAGCCGAGCAGATTCAGCACGCGGGCCACCATGGACGTGCCCGAGCGGTGCATCCCCAGCACGATCAATTGCACGTCCGCCTCCCGCGAATGACCGCCGCGCCCGGCCTCAATTCGGGGGATGTACCTTCCTCGGGCCGTTCGCCGCCACGGCAACCGCCACGCGCGGCACGCGGGCCTGCGGCCTTGGGGGAATTGGGAGGTCTGCCCAAGGCGTCGCCGGGGGCGGTCCGCCGCGCTGGCCAAGCCGGTCTGGGTTTGGCCGCCCGCGCATGCTATACCCCCCCGTTGAGCCATCCCTGGAGACTCGTCCGAACGATGTTGAAGGTTATCGGCACGGAGCCGGACACACCGCCCCCGATTGCGCCGCTCCGCGATGCGACCGCGCGGCCGCGATTCTCCGTCATGCTGCCCACCCACGAGCCGGACGAGAAACTCCTCGTCTCGCTGCGGTCGGTGCTCGCGCAGGCGCCCCCGCGCGACCGCATGCAGATCGCCATCGTCGATGACGCATCGCGGCCGGGACGGCTCCGCGACCTCGTGCGGTCCGTCGATCCGCACGACCGCATCGAGATCTTCGAGTTCCGCGATCGGCTCGGCCTCGCCGGCAATTGGAACCGCGCCATCGAGTTGGCCCGCGGCCATCTCGTGCACCTGCTGCACCAGGACGACTACGTCAGGCCGACCTTCTACGCGCGGATCGAGCAGGGATTCCTCGGGCCGGTGCGGATCGGCATGGCGTTCACCCGGAGCCTGATCGTCGATGGCGACGACCGCCTCATCAAGACATCCTCGCGGCTCCGCTGGCTGCCGGGCGTGCTCGCCGACTGGCTGCCGCTGATCGCGGAGCGGCAGCGCATCCAGACGCCCGCGGCCGTGGTCGCCCGCAGCGTCTACGAGGAAGTCGGCGGCTACCGCCCCGACCTCTGCCAGACGCTCGACTGGGAGATGTGGGTGCGGATCGCGGCCCACGCGCCGGTCTGGTACGAGCCGCGGTCCCTCGCCGTGTATCGCCGGCATTCGGGAAACGAGTCCGCCCGGCTCCGCTCCACCGGCGAGGTCTGGCCCGACCTCACCCGCGCGATCGAGATCAATGCCCGGTCGCTGCCCGAGGCGATCCGCGACCGCGTGACGGCGGCGAGCGCCCGCTGGTACGCCGCGTCGGCGCTCCGCACCGTGGAACGCCTGCTGGCCGAGGGCGCGGTCGACCAGGCGGCCGCCACGCTCGGCCAGATTCCCGGGATGCTGCGGCTGCTCGGCCCGACCTCGCACCAGCAGCCGGTGCATCGGCGGCTGGCGACGCTCCGGCTGCAGGTCGGCACGCGGGCGGCACGCGCGGCCTGACGCGTCACGCCGAGGAACCGCGACCATGCCCCATCCACCCGCGCCGGCCGCTCCCGTGCGAACCAGGGCGATCATCCTCGCGCACTTCGACCGCTCGGGAGGCTTCGACCCGCACGTCGTGCAGTCGCTCCAGCGCTACCGCGGCGCCGCCGACCGCCTGATCGTCGTGTCATCCAGCGCCCGCAGCCTGCCGCGCGAGCTCCACGGCGTCGTCGATGACTTCATGCCGCGGGCCAACATCGGCTACGACTTCTGCAGCTGGAAGGCCGGGCTGACGCTGCTCCGGCCGGCCGAGTTCGACGAGATCGTGTGCGTCAACGACAGTGTCTACGGCCCCTTCGCCGATCCCGCAGCCGTCTTCTCCGACCCGCGACTGGGCGGCGCCGACCTCTGGGGCATGGTCTTCTCGGAGCAGGCGACCAAGTCCCGCGGCAGCCGACGGTGTCCGCACCTCCAGTCGTGGTGCTTCGGCATGCGTCGCCGCCTCCTCGCCTCGCAGGCCTACGCCGAGTTCTGGAGCGGGGTCGAGCCGCTGGCCTCGAAGGAAGAGATCATCGACCGCTACGAGATCGGCATGTCGGAGCACTTCCTCCGGGCCGGCTTCCGGCTCGCGGCCCTCTACGACGCCCGCACCGAGGCGGGCATCAGGCTCGGGGAGCTCTGGCCGCACCTCTCCGTGGCCGATCCGCGCCGGTCCTGGCGACTCTGGAAGAAGGCCCGCCGGACGCCCCACAACCCGAGCGAGCTGGTCTGGTGGCGGCTGCTGGATGCGGGGGTGCCCTTCGTGAAAGTGGGCCTCTTTCGCGTGAACCACTACGGCCTGGACCTGGAGTGCGTCCTCCACGACCTGGAGCGACGCGTGCCCGAGGCACCGCCGCTGATCCAGGGCCATCTCGCCCGCTGCGGCTGAGGGCCATCTCGCCGGATGCGGCTGACGCCCGTCGCCCGGGCACGCGACTTTTTCCGCGGACGGCCCCGTTCCGCCGCCAGAGCCGCCCCGGCTCGTCGCCATCCGGCCCAGACTGTATAACTGGAGCGATTGTGCCGGTGAGCCGGAGGTCTAGGCAGACCCCCGGCTTTTTTAGGAGCAGACTTCGTGACGAATTTCACGAAGTCGGCTCCTACGGCCGATTTTGGCCATTCAGACCCTCAACTGCCGCCGTCCGCGCCGCCCCTGCCGTCCCTGCCATGGATGCCATTCTTCCCGTTCTGTTGTTCGTCGCGATCGCGGCCGCCGTGTCGGTCGGCCTGGTCGTCGCCGCCCAACTGATCGGCCCGCGCCGGTCCGGTGCCGTCAAGGAAATGCCCTATGAAAGCGGCATGGATCCGGTGCACGACACCCGGCGGCGGTTCGACGTGCGGTTCCATCTCGTCGCGATCACGTTCCTGGTCTTCGACGTCGAACTGCTCTTCCTGTATCCCTGGGCGGTCGCCAGCCGCTCCGCCGCGGGCGTCGATGCGGCCGTGGCCGGCGATCTGGTCTCGTCGCGGGGCTTGGTATTCGGGGGTGCGATGCTGTTCATCGCGCTGGTCGTGGTCGGCTTCGCCTATGACTGGCGGAAGGGGGTGTTTCGATGGCGTTGAAGAGCACTTCGGCATCGCCTGATGCGATGCCCATCGAGCTGAAAAAGGCCAGGGAGGGCTTTTCAAGCGGAAAACTGGAGCTGCCGGAAAACGTCGTCGTCAGCCGGCTCGACGCGCTGGCCAGTTGGTGCCGCAAGAACAGCCTCTGGCCGATGCCGTTCGCCACGGCGTGCTGCGGCATCGAGCTCATGGCGACGGGCGCGAGCAAGCACGACCTCGCCCGATTCGGCGCCGAGGTGTTTCGGTTCAGCCCGCGGCAATGCGACCTGATGATCGTGGCGGGCCGCGTCGTCATGAAGATGCTGCCCGTCCTCCAACGGATCTGGCAGCAGATGCACGAACCGAAGTGGTGCATCTCGATGGGGGCCTGCGCGAGCACCGGCGGCGTCTTCGACACCTACGCCGTCGTGCAGGGCATCGACCGCTTCATTCCGGTCGACATGTACGTGCCCGGCTGCCCGCCGCGTCCCGAACAGCTCATCCAGGCGATCATCGACCTGCAGGACAAGATCCAGCGCGAGGGCACGATCACCGGCCGCGAGTTCAACACGCCCGGCAGGCAGCTCCGCAAGCGGGCCCTGGTCGAGATCGCGTCGCCCCTGTCGATCGACGCCGCGCGCAATCCCGTCCTGCAACGCGAGCTCGCCGCCGCGGCCGACGCCGCCGCGGGCAGAACCTGATCCCGCCCCACGGCCTCCAAAGCCCCGACACGTTCCCCATGCCCTTCACACCTCCCCCGATCGACGACATCCTCGCCGCACTCGCCGAACGGTTCGGCCCGGTGGAGTCGTCGGTGTTTCGCGGCCAGACGCGGATCGTGGTCCCGGAGGAGCGGTCGCTCGAAACGCTCGGCTGGCTCAAGGGCCGCGGCTTCGACCTGCTGGTGGATGTGACGTGCGTCGATTACCTCGAGTATCCCGACGCGAAGCACCGCTACGGCCTCGTCTACCTGCTCGCATCGACGGCGACCAACCAACGGCTCACCGTCCGCGTGTTCGTGGACGATCCCCGGCCGACCGTCCGCAGCGTCGTGCCGCTGTGGGAGGCCGCCAACTGGCTCGAGCGCGAGGTCTGGGACATGTTCGGCATCCACTTCGAGGGCCATCCCGATCTCCGCCGGCTCCTCATGCCGGAAGAGTTCACCGCCCATCCGCTCCGGAAGGACTACCCGCTGCAAGGCCGCGGCGAGCGGCACAACTTCCCCGTGATCACCCGGGACCACAGCTAGGCTGCCATGTCCATCGCCTCCCCCGAATACGGCACGATCGATCCCGGCCCCGGGCCGGCCGCGCGATCCGAGGATTATCTCTGGACGCTCAACTTCGGCCCCCAGCACCCCGCCACCCACACGACGCTGCGGCTCGTGCTGAAGCTGGAGGGTGAGCGGGTCGTCGATGCCCTGCCCGAGATGGGCTACCTGCACTCCGGCTTCGAGAAGATCGGCGAGCACCTCACGTTCAACCAATACGTGACGGTGACGGATCGCATGAACTACATCTCGCCGATGGCCAACAACGTCGCCTGGCACCACGCGGTCGAGACGCTGCTCGGCATCGAACTCACGCCCCGCTGCAGCTACATCCGCACGATCATCGCGGAACTGGCGCGGATCAGCGATCACCTGCTCTGCAACGGCGCGGTGGGGCTCGACACCGGCGCCTTCACCTTCTTCCTCTACGGCTTCTATCAGCGCGAGGTGATCTACGACATCTTCGAGACCCTCTGCGGCGCCCGCTTCACCAACAGCTACACGCGGGTCGGCGGCGTCTCGCAGGATTTCACGCCGCTGGTGATCGAGAAGATCCGCACCTTCGTCAAGACCTTCCCGAAGACGCTCGACGACATGGAGCGGCTCCTGACGCGCAACCGCATTTTCGTCGATCGCACGAAGGGGGTGGGCGTGCTCACCAAGGAGGAGGCGATCAACCGCGGTGCGACCGGCCCCGTGGCCCGCGCCAGCGGCGTGACCCGCGACCTCCGCAAGGACGAGCCCTACCTGGCCTACGCCGACCTCCAGTTCCAGGTCTGCTGCGCCTCGGCCGGCGACTGCTACGCCCGCTACCTCGTCCGCATGCAGGAGATGCGGGAGAGCCTGCGGATCGTGGCGCAGGCGCTCGAGAACCTGCCGGCCGGACCGGTCAACGTGGGCATCGACCAGCGGACGGCGCTGCCGACGAAGAAGCAGGTCTATTCGACGATCGAGGGCACGATCTCGCACTTCGAGCTCTCGATGAGCAACCGCGGCTTCGAGGTGCCGAACGAGGAGTCGTATGCGGCCATCGAGGCGCCCAACGGCGAGCTCGGCTTCTACGTCGCCGGCGACGGCGGCGAGTCGGCCTACCGGGCCCGCTGCCGGCCCCCGGCGCTGCTGCATTTCGCGATGTTTCCCCACCTCATCCGGGGCCACACGCTCTCCGATGTGGTGGCGGTGCTCGGCAGCCTCAACATCATCGCCGCGGAACTCGACAGGTAGTGCGCATGATCGCCCCCAGGAAAGTCCTCACCGACGAGATGGTCGCGAAGATCGAGGCGCTCGCGCCGCGGTATCCCAACCGCCGCGCGCTGACGCTGCCCGCGCTGCACATCGTCAACGCCGAGCTCCGGCACGTGCCGCTGGAGGCGGTGGTCGAGATCGCCGCCCTCCTGGGGCTCGCCCCGGCCGAGGTGCAGGACACGCTGACCTTCTACCAGTTCTTCCACCAGGAAAAGCCGCACGGCAAGGTGCGGGCCTTCGTCTGCCGGTCGGTCTCCTGCGCGCTGCGGGGCGGCGAGCAGGTCCTCGAGCACCTCTGCCACAAGGCGGGCATCCAGCCCTACGGCACGACGGCCGACGGCGAGCTGACGGTCGAGCCGGCCGAGTGCCTGGGCGCCTGCGATTTCGCCCCCTGCATCCTCGCCAACGACGACCTGCTCAAGAACCTGACCCCCGAAGCCGCCGAGGCGGCGCTCCTCCGCAAGCCCCGTTCCTAGGTCCGCGGCTCCCGCGAGAAACCACTCCATGACATCCTCCACCCCCGTCCTGCTCGAAGCCGTCGGCGTGCCGGACGGACACACGCTCGCGAGCTACCGGTCGCGCGGCGGCTACGCGCCCCTGGAGAAGATCCTCGCGGAGAAGCAGCCGGGCGACGTCGTGGAGATGGTGAAGTCGTCCGGGCTGCGGGGCCGCGGCGGCGCCGGTTTCTCCACCGGTCTCAAGTGGACGTTCCTGCCGAAGGATCACCCCGGCCCGATCTACCTCTGCATCAACGCCGACGAGAGCGAGCCCGGGACGTTCAACAACCGGATCCTGATGGAGGACGATCCGCATCAGGTGATCGAGGGGATCATCCTCTCCGCCTACGCGACCAAGGCCTCCACCGCCTACATCTATCTCCGCTACGAGTATCCGCAGAGCTGGAACCGCCTTCAGGCGGCGATCGACGAGGCCTACGCGGCGGGCTATCTCGGCAAGGGGATCCGCGGCACGAATTTCTCGCTCGATATCTATCTCCATCGCGGGGCCGCCGCCTACATCTGCGGCGAGGAGACGGGGCTGATCGAGAGCCTCGAGGGGAAGCGGGCCTGGCCGCGGATCAAGCCGCCGTTCCCCGCCATCGAGGGCCTGTTTCGCAAGCCGACCGTCGTCAACAACATCGAGACGATGGCCTGCGTGGCGCAGATCGCCCGCCGCGGCGTGGAGTGGTTCAAGTCGATCGGCGTGCCGGCCGATCCCAACAATCCGCGCGATCCGGGCAGCTACGGTCCCAAGCTCTACTGCCTCTCGGGCCACGTGGAGAAGCCCGGGTGCTACGAGGCGCCGCTGGGGATCACGGCGCGGCAGTTGATCGACGAGCACGGCGGGGGCGTCTGGAAGGGGCGTCGGGCCAAGGCGGTCATCCCCGGCGGAATCTCGATGGGCCTGATGACCGAGAGCGAACTCGACACCCCGCTCGACTTCGCGGGCCCGGGCAAGGTTGGCTGTCTCGGGCTCGGCACGGCGGCGGTCGTCGTGATCGACGAGACCGTGAGCATCGTCGATTTCCTGCACAACTCCTGCCGGTTCTTCGCCCACGAGTCGTGCGGTCAGTGCACGCCCTGCCGCGAGGGGACAAGCTGGTCGCTGCGGATGCTCGAGCGGATCAGGGCGGGCAAGGGCCGGCTCAAGGATCTCGACCTGCTCCTGGAGCTCGGGCAGACGATGGGCATGATGCCCGGCAGCACGATCTGCGGCCTGGCCGACGGCGCCGCCTGGCCGATCAAGAACGCGATCAAGAAATTTCGCGGTGAATTCGAGGATTACATCAAGCGGACGAATCCCTCGGGCTGGATGGTGACCGACCCCGTCCCGGCTCTGCAGATCGTCGGGGCGCACTAGGAACTCCCATGCCCACAGTGATCGTTGACGGCCAGGAAATCGAGATCGGCGCCGACGAGCGGCTCAACTGCATCGAGGCTGCGCGCCGCGCCGGCAAGGAAATTCCGCACTACTGCTGGCACCCCGGGCTGTCGGTCGTGGCGAGCTGCCGGATGTGCCTGATCGAGACCGGGCAGCGCGACGCGGCGACCGGGAAGGTCACCATGGTGCCGAAGCTCGTGCCCGGCTGCCAGACGCCCGCCAAGGACGGCACCGTCATCGTCACCGACAGCCAACTGGTGAAGGACAGCCGGGCCCGCGTCGAGGAGGCGCTCCTCATCGATCACCCGATCGACTGCCCGATCTGCGACAAGGCGGGCGAGTGCCTGCTGCAGGACTATCACTTCGAGCACGGCCAGGCGGAGCGTCGCGCCGACCTGCAGCCGTTCACGAGCCGCCGTCGCGACGTCGGCCCCACCGTCACGCTCTTCGTCGATCGCTGCATCATGTGCACCCGGTGCGTGCGGTTCACGCGCGAGGTGTCGGGCACGAGCGAGCTGATGGTGACGAGCCGCGGGGCGAAGGAGGAGATCGACGTCTTCCCCGGCCACCCGCTCGACAACAAGCTCTCCGGCAACGTCGTCGATCTCTGCCCGGTGGGCGCGCTCGGCGACAAGGACTTTCTCTACCAGCAGCGGGTCTGGTTCCTGAAGCGCGAGGCCAACGTCTGCGGCGGCTGCGCCGCGGGCTGCTCGATCCACACCGAGCACAACCAAGACACCGTGTACCGGCTCAAGCCCCGCGAAAATCCCCACGTCAACAAGTGGTGGATCTGCGACGACGGCCGTTACGGCTGGCATCACCTCCACGATTCCGCCCGCCTCCTCGAGGCTGGGCATCGCGAGGCCGCCGCCGGCTCGCACCGCGGCCACGCGCCGGTGTTCGCGCCGGTGGAGTGGGCTGACGTCGTGACGCGGCTCCGCGCCGACCTCAAGCAGGCCGGCCGCCTCGCCGTCGCCGTCTCGCCGATGCTCACGGTGGAGGAGGCGTGGATGCTCTGCGCCATCGCCCGGTCGATCGATCCGGAGGCCTTCCTGGCCGCCGGCTTCGTGCCGCACGTGGGCGAGGACGAGACGTTCCCCGGCGGCTTCACGATCCGCGCGGAGAAGTGCCCCAACCGGCGCGGCGTCGAGGAGGTGCTCTCGCTCTACGGTGCCGGCGGCCGCTCGTGGCAGGACCTCGTGAAGCACGTGGCCGCGGGCCAGGCCGACGCGGCCTGGATCACGGCCGGCTATCCGGCCCCGTGGATCGACGACGCGGCGGCGGCCGCGTTTTCCGACCTCCGCTGCCTCGTCGTGCAGGATCTCTTCGATTCGCCGCTGACCCGCCACGCCACCTGGCGGCTTCCCGCCGCCGGCTTCGCGGAACGGGCCGGCACCTGGGTGAACGTCGCCCATCGCGCCCAGAGCTTCCGGCAGGCGATCCGGGCGCCGGCCGGCGTCTGGCCCGAGGGTCGCCTCTACTGGAACATGCTCGGCCGCCGCGGGCTGTACGACCCGGTCGCGGTCCGCCATCAGATCGCCGAATCGTCGGCTTCGTTCGCGGCGCTGGCCGGCGAGATGCCCGCCGTGGGCGTCGATCTCCGCATCCACCAACTCGCCTGACCGAGAGACCAACGGGGCCCATCCCCTTTCGCACCATGAACGCCTTTCTCCCCTCCCCCACGACCATCGCCGCGCTCGTCAAGATCGGCCTGCTCGTCGGCGGGCTGATGACCGCGGCGGCTTACCTGGTGCTCGTCGAGCGCTGGATGGCCGCCTGGGTGCAGGATCGCAAGGGGCCCAATCGCGTCGGCATTCCGCTCACGAAGATCCGCCTCTTCGGGCTCGGGCAGCCGCTCGCCGACGGGCTGAAGATCATCCTCAAGGAAGACTTCACGCCGAAGCACGTGGACAAGGTGCTCTACACGGCCGCTCCGCTGGTGATCCTCGCGGCGTCGCTGGCCATCTTCGCCGCCATTCCGTTCGGCAGCGTGCTGCCGCCGCTCGGCATCACCGGCCTTCCCGACCCGGTTCCCTTCCTCGTGGCCCCGGGGCTCGACGTGGGCGTGCTCTGGGTGTTCGCCCTGTCCAGCATCGCGGTCTACGGCGTGCTCCTCGGGGGCTGGGCCAGCAACAACAAGTACGGCTTCCTCGGCGGCCTGCGGTCGAGCGCCCAGCTCGTGGCCTACGAGATCCCGCTCGGCCTCGGATTGCTCGGCGTGGTGCTCGCGGCGGGATCGCTCAAGCTCGACGCGATCATGAACTCCCAGGCGGAGAGCGGCGTGTGGTACGCCTTCGCCCAGCCGCTCGGGTTCATCGTCTTCCTGGTCGCCAGCTTCGCCGAGGCGGCCCGGCTGCCGTTCGACCTGCCCGAGGCGGAGCAGGAACTCGTCGGCGGCTACCACACCGAATACTCGGGCATCAAGCTGCTGCTCTTTCTCGTCGCCGAGTTTCTCCACATGGTCACGGCGGCCTTCCTGATCGTGATCATGTTCCTCGGCGGCTGGCACCTCTGGGGCGTGACGGGATCGTCGCAGGAGGTGACGTGGCTTCAGGCCTTCATCCGGTTCGGCGTGCTTTCCGCCAAGATTCTCGGCGTCATCCTCTTCTTCATGCTCGTCCGCTGGAGTTGGCCGCGGTTCCGCTTCGACCAACTGATGAACCTCGCCTGGAAGGTGATGCTGCCGCTGGGGCTGGTCAATCTCGTGACCGTCGCGACGATCGAGGAGTTTCGGCCGCAGCTCGTGGCGGCGCTGGGAGAGGGCTGGGCGAAGGCGGCGGCCATCGCCGCGCCGTGGGCCGTGTTCTTCCTCGGCTGGATGGCGGCCGGCCTGCTCACCCCCTCGGGCACCGACAACACGCCGATCCGTAACGCCGGTCCCCTCGACGCCGAGCATGCCCTCGGTGCGCGGTACGTGCCGGAAGGACGCGAACTGGTGGAGGCCTGACATGAAGCCGACCGATCCCGCAATCACATGGCTGGAGGAGAAGCCGCTGGGCCTGGCGGAGCGGCTCTACCTGCCGCTCTTCGTCCAGGGCCTGGCCACCACCGCGCGGCATCTCGTGAGCCCGAAGGTGACGGTGAGCTTTCCGGAGCAGCGGCCGCAGGTGGGCAATCCGCTGATTTACCGCGGCGTGCATCGGCTCAACCGCGATCCGGAGGGCCGCGTGAAGTGCGTGGCGTGCTTCCTCTGTGCCACCGCCTGCCCGGCCCACTGCATCGACATCGTCGCCACCGAGAGCCCGTGGCCGGATCGCGAGAAATACCCCGAGAGCTTCCAGATCGACGAGCTCCGGTGCATCTTCTGCGGCATGTGCGAGGAAGCCTGCCCGGTCGATGCCATCGAGCTCACGAGCCTGCTCGACCTCACGGGCAAGAGCCGCGAGGAGATGATCTTCGACAAGGAAAAATTGCTCAGCGTCTACGACATGACGAAGGATGCCGAGCCGATGAAGTCGGCCGAGCTGGGAGGGACGCTGTGATCGCGAACGTCTTTGCCGAGCTCACTCCCGGGCTGGTGCTGGCCGCCGCAGTGACCGCCACGGCCGCCAGCCTCTGGCTGCTCCTGCCGCGCGGCCGCGAGCAGGCGGCCGCACGCTGGCTGGGCGCGGCCCTCGGCGTGGCGGCGCTGGCCGGCTTCATCGCCACCGGCCGCCGCCTGGGCGGCCTGGGCGAGGAATCGGTGTTTCTGATCGTGTCGCTCGTCGCGGTCGTGTCGGGGGCGGCGACGATCGTGTCGCGGTCTCCCGTCTACGCGGCGATCTGGTTCGCGCTGGCGCTGGCGGGTGTGGCGGGCGTGCTGCTCGTGCTGGGGGCGCAGTTCCTCGGCGTGGCGACCATCGTCGTCTACGCGGGTGCGATCCTCGTGATGTTCCTGTTCGTGCTCATGCTCGCGCAGCCCGCGGGGCTCGCCCCCTACGACCGCGTGTCGAACGAGCCGCTCCTCTCCGCCGTCGCCGGGGCGGTGCTGCTCGGCCTCCTCACGCTCTCGATCGGCAGGCTTTCCGCCACGCCGGCGGCGTGCTGCAAGGTGCCCTCGCGGGCCGCGGCGCTCGGCGGACCGGCGGCCCCCGTTGCCGCGGAGCCCGCAGCCGTCGTCCCCGCCGACCCCCTCGCCGCCGATCACGTGGCACGGCTGGGCGGCGAACTCTTCGGCCGTCACCTGCTGGCGGTCGAGGCGGCCGGCGTGCTCCTGCTCGTGGCCCTCATCGGCTCGATCGCGATCGTCTCCCGTGACGACACGCCCGGCGGCGTCGAGTCCACCGTCGGCCGGAGGACATCCCCGTGACGCAGATGGCGCTCCTGCAAAACTCGCTCGTCGTGGGCGCGATCCTCTTCGCGCTCGGGCTCGTCGGCATCCTCGCGCGGCGGAACCTCATCGTGATGTTCCTCTCGGCCGAACTGATGCTGCAGGGAATCTCCGTGAGTCTCGTCGCCTGGAGCCGGCACCACGGCGACTGGGGCGGACACGTGCTCGTGATCTTCGTCCTCACGGTCGCCGCCTGCGAGGCCGCGATCGCCCTGGTGTTCGTCCTGCGCGCGTTCGCGGCGACCGGACGGCTCGACTCCGCGGCCTGGCAGTCGCTGCGGGAGTCCAACCTGCCGCGGGTGGTCGACCACGAGTTGCCCTCCATCGACACGATTCCGCCGACGTTCCCCACGCTCACGCCGGCCGGCGTTCTGCCCGCGGCCGACGAGAACGAGCGGCTCCAGCGCGAGCACGTGTAGCCGCCACCATCCGGCCGTCCCCGGCCGTCAACGACCATGCTGCAAGACATCTCCCCCGCCACGCTCCTCGTTCTCGTGCCGCTCCTGCCGCTCGTCGGCGCCGTGCTCACGGTGCTCCTCGGCCGCGCGCTGGGATCCCGGGCCCATCTGCCCGCGGTTGCCGGGATCGCGGCCTCGGCCGCCGTCGCCCTGTCCCTGCTCTTCGCCCTCGCCCGGGACGTGGGTGTGACCCCGGGCGCGCACGGCGAGCCCGGCCGGCCCGTGGAGATGACCACCACCCTCTGGCAATGGGCGGCCGTGGATGACGCCTACGCCCCGCCCGCGGGCAGCCCGGCCGAGGCCGCCGGCGCGGCCATCGGCGCCGATTCCCCCGGCGCGACCGAACTGCGCCGGTTCTCGATTCCGATCACCCTCCGGCTCGACCCGCTCACCGCGACCATGCTGGCGATCATCACCTGCGTGGGCCTGCTCGTCGCGATCTACTCGATCGGCTACATGCACGGCGACCCGGGCTATCCGCGGTTTTTCGCGCTCGTCTCGATGTTCGTCTTCTCGATGACGATGCTCGTGGCGGCGAGCAACTTCCTGCTGGTCTACGTGTTCTGGGAGGCGGTGGGGGCGTGCAGCTACCTGCTCATCGGCTTCTGGTTCACGAAGCCGGAGGCGGCCCGCGCCGCCAAGAAGGCGTTTCTCGTCAACCGGATCGGCGACTTCGGTCTCGCCGTCGCCACCTTCCTCCTCTGGATGACCTACGGCACGCTCAACTTCCACGACACGATCGCCGCCGACAACACGATCCTGCCCGGCATCCTCGGGCGAACCCAACTCGCCGACGCGGCGGGCTATGCGGGGGGCGTCGTCGGCACGGCGATCTGCCTGCTCCTGCTCCTCGCCGCGTGCGGCAAGAGCGCCCAGATGCCGCTCCACGTCTGGCTGCCCGACGCGATGGAGGGCCCGACGCCCGCCAGCGCGCTGATCCACGCCGCCACGATGGTCACCGCGGGGATCTACCTGATCGCCCGCTGCAGCCCGCTCTTCGTGGCCTGCCCGGGCGCCCTCACCGTGGTGTCGATCGTGGGTGCGACGACCGCGCTGGTCGCCGCGCTCATTGCCACCGTGCAGACCGATCTCAAGCGGGTGCTCGCCTATTCGACGATCAGCCAACTGGGCTACATGTTCGCGAGCCTCGGCACCGGCACGCTGCTCGGCTTCACGGCCGCCATCGTCCACCTCGTGACGCACGCCTTCTTCAAGGCGCTGCTCTTCCTCGGGGCGGGCTCGGTGATGCATTCGATGGGGGGCGTCATCGACATGCGCCGCTTCGGCGGCCTCCGGCGGATCATGCCGATCACGGCGGCCACGTTCCTCATCGGTTCGCTCGCGTTGGCCGGCGTCGCCCCCTTCGCGGGCTTCTTCAGCAAGGACGAGATCCTCGCCACGCTCCACGCCAAGGGCTGGCCGCACGCCCACGGCGAGCAGCACGAGGCGGCTCCGGCCGACGGCCATGCCCACGTGCCGGTCGCGGCCCGGTTCAGCAGCCTCCGGTCATCCACGGCGGCCGTCCCGGAGGTGAAACTCGACGCGCTCGATCGCCCCGGCGTGTGGCGCACGCTCTTCTGGATGTCGTTGATCACGGCCGGCCTCACCGCCTTTTATACGTTCCGCGCGGTGTTCATGACCTTCACCGGCCCCACCCGCGTGCCGGACGAGGCCGGGCATCACGCCCACGAGTCGCCCCCGGTGATGACCCTCCCGCTGGTGATCCTCGCCATCGCCTCGGCGGTGAGTGGCTGGTGGCTCTTCAGCACGCAGTCGCTGGCCACCTTCCTCTCCTCGACGCCCTCGTTCACCGCCCCGGCGATCGCCGACACGGCCGTCCCGCACGCCTTCCATCTCGATCTCGCGCTCCAGGGAACGCTCGCCGCGGCGATCGGCATCGCGGTCGCGGCGATCGGCCACCTCGGGCGGCGCAGCGACGGCCCGCAACTGGAGCGATTCCTCGGGCCGCTGGGCACCCTGTTCGCCAACCGCTTCTACTTCGACCAGATCTACTCCGCCTTCATCGTGAAACCGCTGGAGGCGGTGGCCCTGATCGCGGCCGCGTTCGACCGGTACGTGATCGACGGCCTGGTGGACGGCGTGGCCCGGATCCCCGGGGCCGTCGGGCAGGTCGTGCGGCGGCTGCAGTCCGGCCTCCTCCAACGCTACGCGCTCGCGGGCGTGATGGGCACGCTCCTGATCGTCCTGGCTCTCGCCTGGCGGCTCCGCTGAGACCTCCCCCACCACCCATCCATCGGGCACCCATCCTTCCATGAACGGCTTTTCCCCCTCCACTCACCTGCTGCTGGTCATCGCCGCACCGCTCGTCGGCGCCTTGGCGGCGTGGCTGCTGGGCTCGCGGGGACTGTCCGCCGTGCGGCAGAGCGCGGCGGTGTCGTCGCTGGTCACGCTCGGCCTGGCCGGCTGGCTGATCCTCCGGTATCTCGGCGACCCGGCGGCCCTCGCCGGCGAGCCCTACGCCCGGATCGAACTGCCCTGGCTCGTCGGCGGCATGTTCGACATCCGCCTCTCGCTGGGGCTCGACGGGCTGTCGCTCTGGATGTTCGGCCTCGCCGCGCTGCTCTCCGTGACCGCGGTGTTCGTCAGCTGGGACGCCATCCGGGAGCGGCCGGTCGGGTTCTACGTGCTCCTCCTCGTGCTCGAGGCGGCGATGCTGGGCGTGTTCGCCGCGCGCGACGTGATCCTGTTCTACGTCTTCTTCGAGTTCACGCTCGTGCCGCTCTTCTTCCTGATCGGCATCTGGGGACACGACGAACGCCGCCGGGCCGCGGTGAAATTCTTCATCTACACGCTGGCCGGCAGCGTGCTCACGTTCCTCGGCCTCCTGGCGATCGTGCTCTGGAACGCGTCGCACACCGGCACCGTCACGTTCGACATCGCGGGACTGACCGCCTCGCTCAAGCACCACCCGCTGCCGATGACGGCGGCGGGAGGCTGGCTGCAGATGGTGGTGTTTCTCGCACTGCTGGCGGGCTTCGCCGTGAAGGTGCCGATCGTGCCGCTGCACACCTGGCTGCCGCTGGCCCACGTCGAGGCGCCCACCGGCGGCAGCGTCGATCTGGCGGGCGTCCTCCTCAAGATCGGCATCTACGGCTTCCTCCGGTTTTCGATGCCGATGCTGCCCGAGGCGACGGCCGTCGCGGCTCCCTGGCTCTTCGGGCTCGGCGTCGCGGGGATCCTCTACGGCGCGCTCGTGGCCCTCGTGCAGACCGACCTCAAGCGGCTGATCGCCTATTCCTCGGTGAGCCACATGGGCTATATCGTGATGGGCCTCTTCGCACTCACGCCGCTGGCGATGGAGGGGGCGAACCTCCAGCTCATCAACCACGGCCTGTCGTCGGCGGGGCTGTTCGCCCTGGTGGGCATGATCTACGAGCGGTTCCACACCCGTTCGATCGCCAACCTGGGAGGGATCGCCTCCAAGGCGCCCTGGCTCACGGCGCTCTTCCTGCTCTTCACCTTTTCGAGCATCGGCCTTCCCGGCCTCAACGGCTTCGTCGGCGAGTTCATGATTCTCGCCGGCTCCTTCCAGCGGGCCTGGACGGGCGTGGCCTCCTGGCTCTCGGGCACCTACCTGGCCCTGGCGCTCGCCGCGGTTGGCGGCGTGGTGCTCGGGGCGTGGTACATGCTCTGGGCCGTGGAGCGGGTCTTCTTCGGCCCGTCGCGGGAGCCCCCACGGACCGCCTCCCACGGTCACGACGGCCACGGTCACGGCCACGACGCGGCGGTCGGCCACGGCGGCCACGGCCATCATCCGCAGGCCGCCACGGAACGCTGCGACCTGAAGTGGCACGAAGTGGTGGCGCTCGCGCCGCTGGCCGTGTTCGTCCTCTGGATCGGCCTCGCGCCGGGAATCTTCCTGAAACCGGCCGCCGGGGCGATCCGGGAAACGACCAGCGCGTCGGTTGACGCATTCGCCGACCGGATGCGCGAGGCCGCGCCGTCCGACCAGGTCGCCACAGCCCCTTGAGACCCCGACCGCCATGCACACGCTTCCCACATCGCTGCAATCGTTCGCCCTGATCGCCCCGGAAATCGCGCTGGTGCTCGCCGCGCTGGTCGCCTTCCTCGGCGGCGCGTTCCTGGGGCTGCGCAGCGGCTGGCTCGTGGCCGTCGCCGGCATCGGGGCGGCCATGCTGCTCGCCGGCGGGCAGCCGGCGGGCGGATCCGCCGTCTCGTCGGGCGGCGTGACCGTCGATGGGTTCTCGACGTTCATCCGCTGGACCGTGCTCGGCCTCGGGGCGCTGCTCGCGCTCGTGCAGGCCGGCGACCTGTTCGCCTCGGCCGTGAGCCGCGGACCGGGCCTCCATCGTGGCGGCACCTCCGAGGAGGCGGGCACCTTCCTGCTCATGCTCGCCGGCCTCTCGCTCACGGGCGTGGCGGGCGACCTGGTGCTTTTGTTCGTCGGGCTCGAACTCGTTTCGATCCCGACCTACATCCTCCTCGCCCTGAAGCGGACCGATCCGCGCGGCCAGGAAGCGAGCCTCAAATACTTCTTCCTCTCACTCGTGGCTTCGGCCCTCTTTCTCTACGCGGCCGTCTGCCTCTACGGCATCGGCGGCTCGACGAATCTGCGGGTGATCGCAGAGCAGCTGCGGTCGACCGACCTGGACGTGTCGGGCATCGCGACCGTGCTCCTGCCGGTGGCGCTCGGCATGGCCATCGTCGGCGCCGCCTTCCGGCTCGCCGCGGTGCCGATGCACTTCTATGCTCCCGACGTCTATCAGGGCACGAGCCCGGGCAACGCCGCCCTCCTCTCCACGCTGCCGAAGGTGGCGGGGCTCGTCATTCTGGCCCGCGTGCTGGGCCTCGGCATCGCCCCCGACGCCACCGCGGCCGCCGCCACGGGGCCGGCCGCCCGGGCGCACCTCGACCTCCTCTGGCAACTGGCCGCCGTGCTGGCCGCCGTCACGATGACGGTGGGCAACGTGATGGCCCTCGGCCAGCGGAACCTGCGGCGGCTCCTGGCCTGCTCGTCCATCGCCCACGCCGGCTACCTGCTCATCGGCGTGGCCGCGGCCGCCGCGGCGGCCTCCACCCGTGCCGACCAGCCGCTCGGCAACACCGGACACATCGACACGCGCTGGATCTTCGGCCTCGGCGGGCTGGGCGCGTCGCTCTTCTATCTGGCGACCTACGCGGTGGCGACGATCGGCGTCTTCGCCGCGCTCGCCTACCTGGGGCACCGCTGGCCGGAGTGGACCGCCAGCAGCGGCCCCCGCCCGCCCCGCCAGGAGATCGCCGACGTGGACGATCTCGACGGCCTGGCTTCGACCAATCCGGTGGCGGCCTTCGCGATCGCCCTCTTCCTGCTCTCCCTCGCCGGCATTCCGCCGCTCCCCGGCTTCTGGGGCAAGTTGTCGCTGGCGGCCTCGGCGCTCGGCGTCGATTGGAATGCGGCCGCCACCCTCGGCAGCCGGCGCGTCTGGTTCGTGGCGCTGGCCGTCATCCTGGTGCTCAACGCGGCGATCGCGGCCGCCTACTACCTGCGGATCATCGGCGCGATCTACTTCAAGTCGACGAAGCGCGGCGTGCAGGCCGACGGCGGCCTTGCCGCCGGCTTCGCGATGCTCGGCTGCCTGGCGCTGGCGGTGCTGATCACGCTTCGGCCGCAGGAATTGCTGACGGCGGCGACGCGGGCGGGAGCGAGCGTGTCGGGCACCCTGCCGGTCGCGGTCGCGGCCGATGCGGCGGTCGCCGCCAGCCGCGTGTCCGCTGAAACGCCGGTGCGTCCATGACCTCCTCCATCGACCAAGCCGCGCTCGACGCCGTGCTCCGGGAGATCCCCGATCCGGAATCGGGACGGCCGCTGACCGAGATGGGACAGGTGCGGTCGGTTGCCGCCGGCGCGGACGGGATCGCCGTGACCGTCGGCCTGACCACGCACGCGGCGATCCTCTGGAACGCCACGCGGGCCCGCATCGAGGAACGGCTCCGCAGCCGGTTCCCGCAGGCCGCCCGGGTGACGGTGACGATCGTGCCGCACGATCGCCCGCCCCCCAAACTCGGCCAGATCGGCCTCGAGGCCAAGAGCGTGATCGCGGTGGGCTCCGGCAAGGGGGGCGTGGGCAAGAGCACGATCGCCGCCTCGGTCGCGATCGGTCTGGCCCGCGCGGGCAGCCGCGTCGGCCTGCTCGACGCCGACGTCTACGGGCCGAGCGTGCCGCATCTGCTCGGTCTGTCGGGCCGGCCGCAGATCGACCAGGGCAAGATCGTGCCGGCGAGGCTCTCCGTCGGCGCCGTATCGATGCCGGTGATGTCGATGGGGTTTCTCGTGCCGGCCGGCGAGGCCGTGGTCTGGCGCGGTCCGATGCTGCACGGCGCCATCACGCAGATGCTCCGCGACACCGCGTGGGGACCGCTCGACTATCTGATCATCGACATGCCTCCCGGCACGGGGGACATCGCCCTGACGCTCTCGCAGGTGCTGCCGCTCACCGGGGCGGTCGTGGTCTGCACGCCCCAGGACGTGGCCCTGCTCGACGCGACGAAGGCGATCGCGATGTTTCGCAAGGTCAACATCCCGATCCTGGGAATGGTCGAGAACATGAGCTTCTTCGTCTGCCCCGACACGCAGAAGCGGTACGACATCTTCGGCACCGGCGGCGCGAGGCGAACCGCCCAGGAACTCGAGATCCCGTTCCTCGGAGAGGTGCCGATCCGGATTCCGATCCGCGAGCACGGCGATGCCGGCAAGACCGCCGCCAACTACGACGACCCCGACAGCCGGCCCTATCTGGAGGCGATCTGCGAACGGCTCGTGGGCAACCTCGCTGCGGCCACCGCGGCCCGGCCACCGCTCCCCTCGCTGCCGGTCTTGTAGCAGACCGTGGAACAATCCCGTTCGGCATGTGATTTTCGCGTTGCCGACGAGGTGCAGCAGCGTTCCCAGCTGCGCGGCGCTGCCTCTCGGAGGAGGATTCAGCGCGGGGCTGCCCATGCCCCGGGAGCCGGCCTAGACGGCAAGCGCAGGCAGGGATGCCGGAGCGCCGACGTCTCCGAGTGAGTGGAGGCCCGGAGGGCCGCAGCGAACGTCCG